>NZ_JALJRO010000031.1:0-48652 GCF_024519635.1 Pseudomonas sp. Pse1 | reverse complement strand
TGATGCTGCACTCGACCACCGTGGCGTTCACCGCGACCATCCCGGACATTCTCAAGGTGGCGCGTGATGCCAACTCGGCGACCTTCCTGACTTTCCAGTCGTTCGGAATCGCTGCGTTGATTTATCTGGTGGTCACCTTTGCCTTGGTTGGTCTGTTCCGGGTGGCCGAGCGCCGCTGGCTGGCGTTTCTCGGTCCGGCTCACTGATAGCGGGTCATCCCCACGGCCGTGCAGCGGCCAGTGGGCTATTTCGGCGCTGGCGCGATTCCCGCCGCGGCGATTCATTTCCCTGATTGGATGTTTGCGCACATGTACAAACTGACCATTGAAGACCTGCACAAGAGTTACGGTAGCCACGAAGTGCTCAAGGGGGTTTCCCTCAAGGCCAATACCGGTGATGTGATCAGCCTGATCGGCGCCAGCGGCTCGGGCAAGAGTACCTTTTTGCGTTGCATCAACTTTCTCGAAACGCCCAACGATGGCGCCATGAGCCTGGATGGCAAGCCGATTCGCATGGTCAAGAATCACCATGGCATGCAGGTCGCCGATGACGCCGAATTGCAGCGTCTGCGCACGCGCCTGGCCATGGTGTTTCAGCATTTCAATCTGTGGGGGCACATGACTGTGCTGGAGAACATCACCATGGCCCCGCGCCGGGTGCTGGGCGTCAGCAAGAAAGACGCCGAAGACCGTGCTCGCCGTTATCTGGAAAAGGTCGGCCTGCCGGCCCGCGTGGCCGAGCAGTACCCGGCCTTTCTATCCGGCGGTCAGCAGCAGCGCGTGGCCATTGCCCGAGCGTTAGCGATGGAGCCGGAGGTCATGCTGTTCGATGAGCCGACGTCGGCGCTGGATCCTGAATTGGTCGGTGAAGTGCTCAAGGTCATCCAGGGGTTGGCGGAAGAAGGCCGGACCATGATCATGGTGACCCATGAAATGAGCTTTGCCCGCAAGGTCTCCAACCAGGTGTTGTTCCTGCATCAGGGGCGGGTGGAGGAGCAGGGGGCGCCGGAAGAGGTGTTGGGTAATCCCAAAAGTGAGCGCCTGCAGCAGTTCCTCAGTGGCAATTTGAAGTAGTTGAGCGGCGAGGGTTTGAGCTTCGATGAAGGTTGCTCAAACCCGGCTGGCTCAGTTCACCGCGTAGCGAACCGAAAGTGTGCCTTTTTTCTGCGCGACCGACTCGATGACCACGTCACCCAGGTCCTGCAGGCGTCGCACATGGGTGCCGCCGCAACCGTAGGCGGGCAGTTCGCC
Organism: Pseudomonas sp. Pse1; assembly: GCF_024519635.1. Lineage (NCBI taxonomy): Bacteria > Pseudomonadati > Pseudomonadota > Gammaproteobacteria > Pseudomonadales > Pseudomonadaceae > Pseudomonas > Pseudomonas sp. Pse1. The sequence continues at coordinate 47,402 of NZ_JALJRO010000031.1, read as the reverse complement.
GAAGCTGATTTCCCGCGCTCCTTCGCGCAGTGACGTCAGGCGCGGCAGGTCGGCGCTGGTCCAGCGATCAAGCGCGTTCTGGATGGTTGCACTGTCGAACTCAGTGGGTGCCTGGCCAGGCTTGAACGTGACCCGGCTTTCCCCTGGCCAGTGATGACCCTTGACTGGAACCCAGCCCAGGGTTTCGGCGAAGTGACCGATTAGATGCCCGGCACTGTGCAATCGGCTGTTGAGCTGACGGCGTGGCTCATCGATGTCGATACGGGTCATGCCGATGCTGACCGCTCGATCGACGAAGTGCACGATGCGCTCGGGCTCCTGAACCACCCGCAATACCTGGCTTTCGCCGATCCAGCCAGTATCACAAGGTTGACCGCCCCCTTGAGGATGGAACAGCGTGGCGCGCAACACGACCGCAAATTCACTCTCGCAGGGCGTGCACTCCATGACTTCCACGTTGGCTTGCAGCTCATCACTGTGGAAGAACAGGCGAAGCGTCATATTCCATACTCTGATTGAAATTTCGATTTTTAATTATATGGATGGCGCAAAAGCGTGATAATCCGTTCAAACATCAAAGGACTGTTGCGTCGTGAGCATAAATCTTCCCCTGCCGTTGCTGGGAGAAATGGCCATTTTTGTCAAAGTGGTGGAAACCGGCAGCTTTTCGGAAGCCGCACGCCAGCTCGGCGCTTCGCCTTCTTCGGTCAGCCGGAGCATTTCGCGCCTGGAAAAGGCCCTTGCTACGCGTTTGTTGCAGCGCACCACGCGTAAATTGCGCTTGAGCGAAGGTGGTGAAGAGGTATTCAAGCACTGCCAGGAGATGGTCAGCGCGGCGCGCTCGGTCATGGAGATCAGTGGCCAGTTCACCCAGGAGCCCGAAGGCCTGGTGCGCATCAGCGTGCCCAAGGCCGTCGGGCGATTTGTGATCCATCCGCACATGCCGGAATTTCTGCGGCGGTTTCCCAAGGTCGATGTCGAGCTGTTGCTGGAGGATCGTCAGGTCGACCTGATCGACGATCATGTTGATCTGGCGATTCGCATCACCGACCGGCCACCGCCGGGGCTGATCGGACGGCAACTGCTGAGCATCGACCACATACTCTGTGCGACCCCGCAGTACTTGGCCGAGCACGGCACGCCAACTCACCCCCATGACTTGCTCAATCACAGCTGCATCTATCTGGGTGAAACCCCCAGCGATGCCCGCTGGAAATTCAGGCAAGGGGCCCGAAGCGTGACCGTCGGTGTGCGTGGTCGCTATGCGGCCAATCACACCGGGGTACGGCTGGGGGCGGTATTGCAACACATCGGCATCGGCAGCTTGCCGTACTTTACCGCGCGCCATGCCCTGGAGCAGGGGTTGATGGTGCAGGTCCTGCCCGACTGGACGTTCCTTGCCTCTTATCACGGTGGCGCCTGGCTGCTGTACTCACCCACGCGCTACCTGCCAGCCAAGCTGCGGGTGCTGATCGATTATCTGGTGGAGTGCCTGGAGCAGGAGCCGACCCTGGGCAAGCCGGGCAGGGGCGTGGCTTCAGGCTCAAGCGTCGGCGAGTACGAATCACCCGAAAACGGCGCTCTGTTCTGAGTCCAGTCAGGCGCCAACAAAAAAGGCCCGTCTTTCTGGCAGGCGGGCCTTCTGTCGGGACTGATCGAGGATCAGTGCTTGCTGTCCTGGTTCGACAGGGTCATCAGCTGTTTTTCCTGGTTCCAATCGAACGGTTCGTCATTCTGTTCGGCTTCGAAGCGACGTTCTTCCAGCGTCTGATACATGTCTAGTTCGTCATCGGGCATGTAGTGCAGGCAGTCGCCACCAAAGAACCACAGCAGATCACGCGGCACCAGGTGGGCGATTTGCGGGTAACGCTGGATGACCTGACACATCAGGTCCTGGCCCAGGTACTGGCTGTCGACCGGGTCGACTGGCAGCGCTTCACGCAGTTCATCGAAACGCTCCAGGAACAGCGCGTGACTTTCTTCCGGAACCTGCTCGGCTTCACCGACAGCGACCAGAATACTGCGCAGGAGGTCAAGCTGGACGAGGGTTTGATCGAGCATAAGGGCAGTCCTCTACAACAAAGCAAAACGGGCGCCGGAGTATATAGCCCCGACGCCCGTTTTTCATCACTGGACCGCTCAATGTGCCCTGACGCTAGCGGATCTTGCCTTCAGCCAACTCCAACTGTTGCTTGGAGAAGTCATCGACATCGATGACCTTGCGCCGCGCCGCTTCGGCTTCACGCAAGCGCTGTGCCTCACCCGCTTGCAGCACGCCGGCCTCCAGCGCGGCATCGATCAGGTGTTCGCCTGCAGCGGGTTTGAATTGACCACTCTTGAGCGCCACGTGGATTTTCTTCTGCAAGGGCTGCGCCTCATTCAGCAGATTGCAGGCATGCTGCAGGGCGCCCACCGGGTCCTCGATCGACTGCGGACGGTAGCAGCCCGCCAGCAGCTCTTCGAGCGCCGGATCGCCTTTGGCCCGGCCAATGACTGCCGCCACTTCTGCGCCGAGCTTGTCGCTGGGTCCCTTGTGCCGGCGTCCGAACGGAAACACGATGACCCGCAGCAGACAGCCCAGCACTTTGCTCGGGAAATTGCTGAGCAGTTCGTCCAGTGCGCGTTCGGCCTGGCCCAGGCTTTCTTCCATGGCCCAGGTAAACAGCGGCGTCAGGTATTCCGGTGAATCGAGATCGTGATAGCGCTTCAGTGCTGCCGAGGCCAGGTACATGTTGCTGAGTACATCGCCGAGGCGGGCGGAAAGGCGTTCACGGCGTTTCAGTTCGCCGCCCAGCAGCATCATGCTCAAGTCAGCGAGCAGGGCGAAGGCGGCCGCCTGCCGATTGAGGGCGCGGAAATAACCTTGGCTGAGCTTGTCGCCGGGGCTTTGCTCGAGATGGCCGAAGCCCAGGTTGAGCACCAGGGTGCTGGCGGCGTTGCTGACGGCGAAGCCAATGTGTTTGAGCAGCAGCCCGTCGAACTCCTTGAGCGCCTGATCCTTGTCTTCGCGGCTGGCCAGGGCCATTTCCTTGAGGACAAAGGGATGGCAGCGGATGGCGCCCTGGCCGAAGATCATCAGGTTGCGCGATAGGATGTTGGCGCCTTCGACCGTGATGAAAATCGGCGCGCCTTGCCAACTGCGTCCCAGGTAGTTGTTCGGCCCCATGATGATGGCCTTGCCGCCATGCACGTCCATCGCGTGGCTGATGCATTCGCGACCGCGTTCGGTGAGGTGATATTTGAGCACCGCCGACAGCACCGAAGGTTTTTCCCCCAGGTCCAGGGCGCTGGCGGTGAGCATGCGTGCGGCATCCATCATCCAGGCGTTGCCGCCAATGCGTGCCATGGCTTCCTGGATACCTTCGAAGGCGGACAGCGGCACATTGAATTGCTCGCGCACCTGGGCGTATTGGCCAGTCACCAGGCTGGTGAACTTGGCAGCCCCGGTACCCACGGCAGGCAGCGAGATGGAGCGGCCTACCGACAGGCAGTTCATCAACATCATCCAGCCTTTGCCGAGCATCTCCTGGCCGCCGATCAGGCAGTCCAGCGGCACGAAAACGTCCTTGCCGGAGTTTGGCCCATTCATGAACGAGGCCCCGAGAGGCAGGTGGCGCCGGCCAATGTTCACCCCGGGGGTGTCAGTGGGGATCAGCGCCAGGCTGATGCCCAGGTCGACCTTGTCGCCTAGCAGGTGGTCCGGGTCGTAGGCCTTGAAGGCCAGGCCAAGTAGGGTCGCGACCGGGCCGAGGGTGATGTAGCGTTTTTCCCAGTTCAGGCGCAGGCCAAGGGTTTCCTTGCCCTCCCATTCGCCCTTGCAGATGATCCCGGTGTCCGGCATGGCGCCGGCGTCGGAACCGGCCAGCGGGCCGGTCAGTGCGAAGCACGGGATATCATCGCCGCGCGCCAGGCGTGGCAGGTAGTGGTCGCGCTGGGCGTCGGTGCCGTAGTGCAGCAAGAGTTCGGCAGGACCGAGTGAGTTGGGCACCATCACGGTGGAAGCCAGGTCGCCGCTGCGGGTCGCCAGCTTCATCGCCACTTGCGAGTTGGCGTAGGAAGAGAAGCCTTTGCCGCCGTACTCCTTGGGAATAATCAGGGCAAAAAAGCCATTGTCCTTTATATGGCTCCAGGCTTCGGCCGGCAGGTCCATGGTCTGGCCGATATGCCAGTCACTGACCATGGCGCACAATTCTTCGGTCGGACCGTCGAGAAATGCCTGTTCTTCTTCGCTCAGTTGCGCCTTGGGATAGGCCAGGAGTTTGTTCCAGTCCGGGCGGCCGCTGAACAGTTCGCCATCCCACCAGACGGTGCCGGCATCGATGGCGTCGCGTTCGGTTTGCGACATCGGTGGCAGAGTTTTCTGGAACCAGCTGAACAGCGGGGCGGTGAAGAATTTGCGTCGCAGGTCCGGCAACAGCAGGGGCGCCGCGACGGCCGCCAGCAGGATCCAGGTGATTAGCAGCAACCAGCCTGGCGCGTGGCCCACGATGCCCATCGCCAGCAGGTAGATGGCGACTATACCCAGGGCGGGCAGGGGAGCAGTGCGGCGGTGTGCCAGGTAGGCGATGCCCACCACCAGAACCAGTATCCACAACAGCAGCATATTCAATCCTCCGTGAAACCAGGGGCAAAACAACCCCCAGAGCTTAGACGTCATCTGCAAAACGGGGTGTTCGCAACAGTGTGTTTGAATGTGTGGAAGCACAGCGTGAAGGTTGTTTCATGAGTTCCGTGCGAAGTCCGAACGCTCTCATGTTTGGCCGAAACGTCGTTATCTCTGTGCTGAAGCTCTCGCTAGACTCGGGGCTCAATCAGGAGATTGTTCTCATGCACGAGTATCTGAGTCCCGGCCGCTTCATCGATAGTGACCACCCAGCGGTGGTGGAGTTCGCCGAAAAACATCGGGGCGTCAGCCGTGACCCGGTCGAGCAGGCGGTCAGCCTCTATTACGCGGTCCGCGAGGCAGTGCGTTACAACCCCTATACCTTCAGTCGTGATCCCGAAACCTTGCGTGGCAGTTATGCCCTGGCGACCGGGGAGAGTTATTGCGTGCCCAAGGCGACGTTGCTGGCCGGTTGTGCCCGGCATTGCGGGATTGCTGCGCGGATCGGCCTGGCGGACGTGCGCAATCACCTGTCGACGCCGCGCCTGATCGAGTTGCTCAAGAGCGATGTGTTCGCCATGCACGGTTATACCGAGTTGTATCTGCAGGGCCGCTGGGTCAAGTCCACACCGGCTTTCAACGCTCGGCTGTGCGAATTATTCGATGTACCGCCGCTGGAGTTCGACGGGATCAACGACAGCGTGTTCCACGCCTATAACCGCAAAGGTCAGCAGTCCATGGAGTACATGGTCGACCATGGGCAGTTTGTCGATGTGCCTGAAGCGTTCTTTTTCCAGCACCTGCAGCAGTGCTACCCGCATTTGTTCAGCGAGCAGATGCCGGCGTTGCTGGGTGATATGCAGAGCGATTTGTCCCGCGCCTGATCCGGCGTAGACTGCCCCGGCATTCATTCATCCATTGAGGGAAGGTCATGCTGAAGATCTGGGGTCGGAAAAACTCGTCGAACGTCAGGAAAGCGTTGTGGGCCGCCGAAGAGCTTGGTCTGGCGTACGAGGCTATTGATGCCGGCGGTGCGTTTGGCGTGGTCGATACCCCGCAGTACCGTGCCATGAACCCCAACGGTCGAGTGCCGGTGATCGAAGATGACGGTTTCGTGCTGTGGGAGTCCAATGTCATCGTGCGCTATTTGTTGGCCCGTCACACGCCTGCGACCGCCTGGTATCCTGACGATGTTCAAGCCCGCGCCCGCGCCGAAAAATGGATGGACTGGACCACCTCCAGCTTCGCCGGGCCTTTTCGCACCGTGTTCTGGGGCGTGTTGCGCACACCCGAGGAGCAGCAGGACTGGCCGACCATCAAGGCCGCGATCAAGGAGTGCGAGGGGTTGCTGGCGATGGCTGATCAGGCGCTGGCCGTCACGCCTTATCTGTCGGGTGACGAGATCGGCATGGGCGATATTCCACTGGGCTGCTTTATCTACGGCTGGTTCGAAATGCCCATCGAACGTGCGCCACAACCACACCTGTACGCCTGGTATGAGCGTCTGAAACAGCGGCCGGCCTACCGCAAAGCCGTGATGAGCGCGTTGACTTAATATTCACTATCAACACTGATGACTGTACTTGTGCGGCGTCGGCAAGCACCATTGCGTCAATGTGCCGCGGTGGTCTAGCTCGCCGCCGGCCCTGACGAATTTCCAATTTCCCTTCTTGGTGCGTAAATCCGCTATGAGTTCTGCTCTGTCCATCCGGCAGCTAACCAAAACCTACGGCAACGGTTTCCAGGCCCTGAGTGGTATCGATCTGGATGTCGCCGAAGGTGACTTTTTCGCCTTGCTCGGCCCCAATGGCGCCGGCAAATCCACGACCATCGGCATTCTCTCGACCCTGGTGAACAAGACCAGTGGCACGGTGAATATCTTCGGCAATGATCTGGACCGTAACCCGGCCGCGCTCAAGCGCAGCATTGGCGTGGTGCCCCAGGAGTTCAACTTTAACCAGTTTGAAAAGACCTTCGACATCGTCGTGACCCAGGCCGGTTACTACGGCATCCCGTCGAAGGTGGCCAAGGAGCGCGCCGAGCAGTATTTGACCCAGCTCGGGCTGTGGGACAAGCGTGACGTGCCGTCCCGTTCACTGTCAGGTGGCATGAAACGCCGCCTGATGATTGCCCGGGCGCTGGTGCATGAGCCGCGCCTGCTGATCCTTGACGAACCAACCGCGGGTGTCGACATCGAACTGCGCCGTTCGATGTGGACCTTCCTCACCGAGCTTAACCAGAAAGGCATCACCATCATCCTCACCACCCATTACCTGGAGGAGGCTGAGCAGTTGTGCCGCAATATCGGCATCATCGACCACGGCACCATTGTCGAAAACACCAGCATGCGTAATCTGCTCAGCCAACTGCATGTCGAGACCTTCCTGCTGGATCTCAAGGGCGATTTGAGCGCCGCACCGCAATTGATCGGTTATCCGTGCCGGCTGCTCGACTCCCATACCCTGGAAGTCCAGGTGGAAAAGGAGATGGGAATCACTGCGTTGTTTAGTCAGTTGGCCATGCAGCAAATCGAAGTGCTGAGCCTGCGCAACAAAACCAATCGGCTTGAGGAGTTGTTCGTGTCCCTGGTGGAGAAAAACCTGGCAAAGGTGGCGGTATGAGTTCGGAACTGAAACCCAACCTGGTGGCCCTCAATACCATTGTTTACCGGGAAATTCGTCGATTCACCCGGATCTGGCCGCAAACCCTGCTGCCGCCTGCGATCACCATGGTCCTGTACTTCGTGATCTTCGGTAATCTGATTGGCCGGCAAATCGGTGATATGGGTGGCTTCACCTATATGGAATACATCGTGCCGGGTCTGATCATGATGTCGGTGATCACCAACTCCTACGGCAACGTGGTGTCGAGCTTCTTCGGCAGCAAATTCCAGCGCTCGATTGAAGAGTTGATGGTGTCGCCGGTATCGCCCCACACCATTCTGATCGGCTATACCCTGGGCGGCGTGCTGCGCGGGTTGATGGTGGGCATCATCGTGACCCTGCTGTCGTTATTTTTCACCCACTTGCAGGTCCATCACCTGGGTGTGACGGTTCTGGTGGTGGTGCTGACGGCCACTATCTTCTCGCTGCTGGGGTTCATCAACGCGGTCTTTGCCCGTAACTTCGACGATATTTCGATTATTCCGACTTTCGTTCTGACGCCACTGACTTACCTCGGCGGGGTGTTCTACTCCATCAGCCTGCTGCCACCGTTCTGGCAAACCGTGTCGCTGGCCAACCCGGTACTGCACATGGTCAACGCTTTTCGCTATGGCATCCTGGGTGTATCGGACATCAAGATCAGCATCGCCATCACTTTCATGCTGGTGGCTACGGCTGTGCTGTACTTCGGTTGCGCCCGGTTGCTGGTCAGTGGGCGGGGAATGCGCACCTAAGCGCAAACATGCAAGGAAAACGGCACCCTGGGTGCCGTTTTTCGTTTTAGCGCCGGCTCTGTTTACGACGCCGCCACTGCCGGGCGACCCACCAACGCCAGTAGGTCATGGTCAAGCAATAGGCCAGGGCGCCCAGCACCAAACCCGCCACCACCGATCCCAGCAGGAACGGCTGCCAGAGGGTCGACAGTTCGCCACTGATCCATTCCCAGGTAAGTTCTTCCGGCAGGCTGCGTGCCGGGACACTCATCAGCCAGGCGCCGGTCTGATAGGTGCAGAAGAACACCACGGGCATGGTAATCGGATTGGTCAGCCAGACCAGGCTCACGGCAATCGGAATGTTGCCACGCACCCAGACGGCGAGCGCAGCGGCCACCAGCATCTGCATGGGGATCGGCAGGAAAGCAGCGAACAGGCCCATGGCCATGGCCCGCGCCACCGAGTGCCGGTTGAGATGCCAGAGGTTGGGGTCATGCAGCAGGTTGCCCAGAAAGCGTAAGGATTTGTGTTCCCTGATGCTGGTCGGATCTGGCATGTAGCGTTTGAATAAGCGCCGGGGCATAAGGCTTCTCGGTCAGTTCAGTGCGCAAGTATGCCCGTATTCCGAGGGGCGCCTATTCAGATTTTGTGACAATTATTAAACGCCAATACCGCACGCTGGGCTAAGCCAAGAGGGGGAACTCTCAAGGACGGGCTTATGCGCACAGGGATGTTGGCGCTGGCCGGGGGGCTGTTGACTCTGGTTTTTTTACCGGCATTGCCGCCGGTCGGGCTATTGCTGGCGTTGCCGGTCGTAGCGCTGATGTTGTTGCCGTTTCGTACTTATCCAGTGGCGTTTTTCCTGCTTGGCTTGAGTTGGGCCTGTGCCTGTGCGCACTGGGCGCTCAATGATCGCCTGGCGCCGGCGCTGGACGGTCAGACGCGCTGGATCGAAGGGCGGGTGGTCGGTTTGCCGCAGGGCGCGCAGGGCGTGGTGCGTTTTGAACTGGCGGATGCCGAGTCGCGGCGCGCGGCCCTGCCGAAGCGGATCAGGCTGGCCTGGTACGGTGGCCCGCCGGTCAACAGCGGTGAGCGTTGGCGTCTGGCGGTCAAACTGAAGCGCCCCAGCGGGCTGCTCAATCCCCATGCCTTCGACTACGAGGCCTGGTTGCTGGCGCAACGGATTGGCGCCACCGGCACGGTCAAGGATGGACAACGGCTCGAGCCAGCACGTGGGGCGTGGCGCGATGCGGTTCGCCAGCGTTTGATGGCGGTTGACGCTCAGGGCCGTGAAGGCGCACTGGCGGCCCTGGTGCTGGGCGACGGTTCCGGCCTGAGCCGCGAAGACTGGCGGGTGTTGCAGGACACTGGCACCGTGCACTTGTTGGTGATTTCCGGGCAGCATGTCGGGCTGCTGGCGGGCATGGTGTATATGCTGATTGCCGGACTGGCGCGTTACGGCCTGTGGCCGCATCGTCTTGCGTGGCTGCCCTGGGCTTGCGGCCTGGCCTTTGCGGCGGCACTCGGCTACGGCCTGATGGCGGGCTTCCAGGTGCCGGTGCGCAGGGCCTGCGTGATGATTGGCCTGGTGCTCCTGTGGCGCTTGCGCTTTCGCCATCTGGGTGCCTGGTGGCCCTGGTTGCTCGCCTTGAACGCTGTGCTGCTATTTGATCCGCTGGCGAGCTTGCGCCCTGGGTTGTGGTTGTCGTTCGCCGCAGTGGCAGTGCTGATTTTCACCTTTAGCGGCCGGCTGGGTGCCTGGCGCTGGTGGCAAACCTGGACGCGGGCGCAGTGGCTGATTGCGATCGGTTTGTGTCCGGTGCTGTTGATATTGAATTTGCCCATCAGCCTGACCGGTCCTTTGACCAATTTACTGGCGGTACCTTGGATCAGTCTGCTGGTCCTGCCCCCGGCCTTGCTCGGGACCCTGCTGATGCCGCTGCCTTATGTGGGCGAGAGCTTGTTATGGCTGGCCGGCGGGCTGCTGGATCTGCTGTTCAAGGGCCTGACTCTGATGGCCGGGGAGATGCCCGCATGGATTGCCCCGGCCGTCCCGCTGTGGGCCTGGGCTATTGCGGTGTCGGGAGCGATCCTGCTGTTGATGCCCAAAGGTGTGCCATTGCGCGTGCTGGGCTGGCCGATGCTGTTGCTGCTGGTGTTTGCACCATTGCCCAGGGTGCCGGAGGGTCGAGCAGAGGTCTGGCAACTGGATGTGGGGCAAGGTCTGGGGATTGTGGTCCGCACCCGGCATCACACCCTGCTATACGACACCGGGCCGGGATTCAAGGACAGCGACATGGGAGCGCAGGTGGTGCTGCCGGTTTTGCGCAAGTTCGGCGTGCGCAAGGTGGACTTGATGTTGATCAGCCATGCCCATCTCGATCACTCGGGAGGGGCGCGATCAATTGCCAAGGGACTACCCGTGGCACAGGTCATCGGTGGCGAACCCTGGAAGGTCTCCGCGAGTCTGTCGACCCAACCCTGCGAAAGTGGCAAGCACTGGGAGTGGGACGGAGTGCGCTTTACGCTGTGGCATTGGGCCGACGGTCGCAACAGTAATCAGAACTCCTGTGTGTTGCAGATCGAGGCCAATGGCGAGCGCTTGTTGCTGACTGGTGATATCGATGCCCTCGCCGAGCGGGTCCTGCTCAAGAGTCCGCTGGCGGTGCCCACCGACTGGCTGCAGGCGCCGCACCATGGCAGCCGCAGTTCTTCCTCCGAGGCTTTTGTGCGGGCGCTGGCACCCAAGGGTGTGCTGATTTCCCGCGGGCACGGCAATACCTTCGGCCACCCCCATCCGCAAGTCGTTGCCCGTTACCAGCGCCATGGCGTAGAGATTCTGGACAGTGCCGAACAGGGGGCGGTACGCCTGCAGCTTGGCGATTTCCAGCCGGCGCAGGCAATGCGCGGTGCCACGCGATTCTGGCGCAGCACGCCATCCATCCGTCCTGCACCCTGAGAGGCAGGATGCTTTGCATCGCAGATGGCACGGTCGTCGGTGGGTCAGGCCTCTTGAGCGAGTCGGTATGTTAAAGTGGCGCACTTTTTCGAGGGGACTGTCACTGTGTGGGAATTGGTTAAATCCGGCGGCTGGATGATGCTGCCGATCATTCTGAGTTCCATCGCTGCACTGGGCATCGTCGCCGAGCGCTTGTGGACCTTGCGCGCCAGTCGTGTGACCCCGGAGCATCTGCTCGGGCAGGTCTGGGTCTGGATCAAGGACAAGCAGCTCAACAAGGAAAAACTCAAGGAGCTGCGCGCCAATTCGCCATTGGGAGAAATCCTCGCTGCGGGCCTGGCCAACTCCAAGCATGGTCGCGAGATCATGAAGGAATGCATTGAAGAAGCAGCCGCCCGGGTCATCCATGAGCTGGAGCGATACATCAACGCGCTGGGCACCATTGCTGCCATGGCACCGTTGCTCGGATTGCTTGGTACGGTACTGGGCATGATCGATATTTTCAGCTCGTTCATGGGCTCGGGCATGACCACCAATGCTGCGGTCCTCGCCGGCGGTATTTCCAAGGCCCTGATCACTACGGCGGCGGGTTTGATGGTGGGTATCCCGTCGGTGTTCTTCCATCGGTTCCTGCAGCGCCGTATCGATGAATTGGTGGTGGGGATGGAGCAGGAAGCCATCAAGCTGGTTGAAGTGGTGCAGGGCGACCGCGATGTTGACCTCGCCGGGGGCAAAGCGTGAAATTTCGCCGCAAGCAACGGGAAAATGTGGACATCAACCTCGCGTCGCTGATCGACGTGGTATTTATCCTGCTGCTGTTTTTCGTCGTGACCACCACCTTCACCCGCGAAACCCAACTGCGCGTCGAGTTGCCGGAAGCGGTCAGCGGCTCACCCGCCGAAGACCAGCAGGTCAAGCAACTGGACATTGCCATCAGTGCTGACGGGGCGTTTTCGGTGAACAATCAGTTGTTGCCTAAAAATGACCTGGCCAGCGTGATTGAAGCCTTGCAGAAAGAGTCCAGCGGCGACACCAACCTGCCGCTGTCCATCAGCGCAGATGGCAAGACTCCCCACCAGGCGGTCATTACTGCCATGGATGCGGCTGGCAAACTGGGCTTTACCCATTTGCGCATGACCACCGTCGAGGCGGCTCCGGCACCCTGATGGCCATGTCTGATCGTTTACTCGCCGCGTGGTACGCCGGTCATCCGGCGCTGAAGCTGTTGCAACCGCTGGAATGGTTGTACCGGCGTGTGGTGACGGCCAAGCGCGCACGATTTCTCGCAGGCTTGGGTGATATCTATCAGCCCCCCGTGCCGTTGGTCGTGGTGGGCAACATCACGGTTGGCGGTACGGGCAAGACGCCGTTGATCCTGTGGATGATTGAGCACTGCCAGCGCGCCGGCCTGCGGGTCGGCGTGGTCAGTCGCGGTTACGGCGCCAAGCCCCCGCAGTTGCCCTGGCGCGTCGATGCCGCGCAGAGTGCGGCGGTGGCGGGGGATGAGCCGCTGTTGATCGTCCAGCGCAGCGGCGTACCCTTGATGATCGACCCGGACCGCAGTCGCGCGGTCAAGGCGTTACTGGCGGCGGAGCCGCTGGACCTGATCCTTTCGGATGACGGTATGCAGCATTACCGTCTGGCCCGTGACCTGGAACTGGTGCTGATCGACGCCGCGCGCGGTCTCGGGAACCGCCGCTGCCTCCCGGCTGGTCCCCTGCGCGAGCCGGTCGAACGCCTGCTCAGCGTCGATGCGGTGTTATATAACGGCGCCCAAGCCGATCGCGACGATGGCTTCGGATTTCGCCTGCAACCCACCGCCCTGGTCAACCTGCTGACCGGCGAGCGCCAGGCCCTCGGGCATTTCCCCGCCGGCCAGGCGCTGCATGCGGTGGCCGGGATCGGCAATCCGCAACGTTTCTTCAATACCCTCGAAACGCTACACTGGCAGCCCATTGCCCACGCATTTGCCGACCACGCCGAATACAGCGCGGCGGCCTTGAATTTTTCGCCGTTGCTGCCGTTGGTCATGACCGAAAAGGATGCGGTGAAATGCCGAGCCTTTGCGGCTCAGGACTGGTGGTATCTGGCGGTCGATGCCGTGCCGTCACCGGCTTTCGTGGCCTGGTTCGATACGCAGCTGATGCGGCTGCTGCCTGCACGTCTCTTGCCTTAATCGCTTTTATCCAGGGAGTTTTCATGGACACCAAATTGCTCGATATCCTCGCCTGCCCGATCTGCAAGGGCCCGCTCAAACTCAGCGCCGATAAAACCGAACTGATCAGCAAGGGCGCCGGCCTGGCATTTCCGATCCGTGATGGCATTCCGGTCATGCTGGAAACTGAAGCCCGTACCTTGACTGCCGAAGAGCGTCTGGATAAATGACTACGCCGTTCACCGTGGTCATTCCATCGCGCTTTGCCTCGACCCGCCTGCCAGGCAAGCCCTTGCAGATGATCGCGGGCAAGCCGATGGTCCAGCACGTCTGGGAACAGGCGCGCAAAAGCAGCGCCGAGCGCGTGGTGATCGCCACTGACGATGCACGCATTGTCGCTGCCTGCGAGGCGTTTGGCGCCGAGGTGGTGATGACCCGGGTCGAGCACAACTCCGGGACTGACCGCCTGGCCGAAGTCGCCACGCAACTGGGGCTGGCGCCGGACGCGATCGTGGTCAACGTGCAGGGCGACGAACCGTTGATCCCGCCGAGCGTGATCGACCAGGTAGCGGCCAATCTGGCGGCGCATGCCGAGGCGGGCATGGCTACCCTGGCTGAGCCGATCGAGGACCTGGAAACCCTGTTCAACCCTAACGTGGTCAAGGTCGTCAGCGACCTCAATGGCCTGGCGCTGACCTTCAGTCGCGCCACCCTGCCATGGGCGCGCGACCAGTTCGCGAAAAGCCGCGAGCAATTGCCCGAAGGCGTGCCATACCGTCGTCACATCGGTATCTACGCCTACCGCGCCGGCTTCCTGCACGACTTCGTCAACTGGGGCCCGTGCTGGCTGGAAGACACTGAATGCCTGGAGCAACTGCGGGCGCTTTGGCATGGCGTGCGGATCCATGTCGCCGACGCGTTGATTGCGCCGCCGCCGGGTGTCGATACGCCGGAAGACCTCGAGCGCGTTCGCCGGCTGCTGGAGGCCTGATGCGGGTTCTGTTTGTCTGCCTGGGCAACATCTGTCGTTCACCAACGGCCGAAGGCGTGCTGCGCCACAAGATGCGCGCGGCCGGGCTGGCCGAGCGCATCGAGGTGGCATCCGCCGGGACCGGCGATTGGCATGTTGGCAATCCGCCGGACAAGCGCAGCCAGGCCGCTGCGTTGCGCCGCGGTTACGATCTGTCGGCGCAACGTGCTCAACAGGTGACGCGCGCCGACTTTTCCAGCAGTGACCTGATCCTGGCCATGGACCAGAGCAATTTGCGCAACCTCAAGGCCCTGCAACCGGCCCAGGGCAAGGCCGAACTGGACCTGTTCCTGCGCCGTTACGCCGCGAGCGTGGACGAAGTGCCGGATCCTTATTACGACGGCGAGCATGGTTTCGAACAGGTACTGGACCTGATCGAGCAAGCTTGCGACGCGCTGGTGATCGAATTGAAAGGACGTTTATGACATTGCTCGTGCAATCGCAGGTTTCGCTCAAGCCGTTCAACAGCTTTGGCGTGGACGTTCGCGCACAGCTTTTCGCCCAGGCCGAAAGCGATGCCGATGTGCGTGAGGCGCTGACCTATGCGCGCGAGCATGAGATGCCGTTGTTGGTGGTCGGCGGCGGCAGCAATTTGCTGCTGACCGCCGATATCGGGGCGCTGGTGCTGCGCATGGCAACCCGTGGTATCCGTCAATTGAGTGATGACGGCCAGCACGTGGTGATTGAAGCAGAAGCAGGGGAAACCTGGCATCCGTTCGTCCAATGGACGCTGGCTCAGGGCTTGTCGGGGCTGGAGAACCTCAGCTTGATCCCGGGCACGGTGGGAGCAGCGCCGATGCAGAACATCGGCGCCTATGGGGTCGAGATCAAGGACGTGTTCGCCGGCCTGACCGCTCTCGATCGCCAGACCGGCGAGCTGCGGGATTTCAGCCTGGAAGACTGCAACTTCGCCTATCGCGACAGCCTGTTCAAGCAGCAGGCCGGGCGCTGGGTGATCCTGCGGGTGCGCTTTGTCCTTGATCGCGTCGCCCGGCTGCACCTGGACTACGGTCCGGTGCGCCAGCGCCTGACTGAACAGGGTATCGACCAGCCCACGGCCAGCGATGTCAGCCAGGCGATTTGCAGTATCCGCAGCGAAAAACTCCCGGATCCAGCGGTACTGGGTAACGCCGGCAGTTTCTTCAAGAATCCGCTGGTGTCGGCAGCCTTGGCCGCGCAGATCCGTCTGGCCCATCCCGGCCTGATTGGTTATCCACAGGCGGACGGCCAGGTCAAACTGGCGGCCGGCTGGTTAATCGAGCAGGCGGGTTGGAAGGGCTTTCGTGAGGGCGACGCAGGTGTCCATCGCCTGCAATCGCTGGTGCTGGTCAATTATGGAAAGGCCAGCGGGCTTGAGCTGTTGAGCCTGGCACAGCGGATCCAGAAAGACATCGCCGAGCGCTTCAATGTCGAGCTGGAAATGGAGCCCAACCGTTATTGAGCTACGCTTGAACGCTGGAGCCAGAGCCCTGCAGACCGAATACGGTGGCAGGGCTTTTTTGTTAATGTTCGGTTAACGTAGCCTCCTAACGATGTAGTCCCAACAAAGGCCCGGTGAGGATCATTCTTCACAAGAGAGCCCGATAGCCTGAGTCGATCTGCGTGTGCCGACCCTTGCCACATCCCGGCAGATTGCTCGACCCCATAACCCAATCACTATGCGGGCGTGCCCATGATTACCTTGAAACTCAATGGTCAGGACCATCCACTCGACGTCAGCGAGGACATGCCGCTGCTCTGGGCGATCCGCGACGTTGCCGGTTACAGCGGCACCAAATTCGGCTGTGGCATGGGTCTGTGCGGTGCCTGCACCATCCATATCGACGGTGCGCCAGCGCGCAGTTGCATCACGCCGGTGGGCGCGGTAAGCGGGCAGAACGTCAACACCATCGATTATCTGCACAACGACCCGCTCGGACAGCGGGTGCAGCAAGCCTGGCTGGACACTGCGGTCGCGCAGTGCGGGTTCTGTCAGGGCGGGCAAATCATGTCGGCCACGGCGCTGCTCAAAAGCAATCCCAATCCCAGTGACGAGGAAATCGAAACGGCGATGGTCGGCAATATCTGTCGCTGCGGCACCTATAACCGCATCAAGACCGCGATCCGCCAGGTGGCAACTCATCTGCAGGAGGCCGAGGCATGAACCAGTTGCCTAGCGATTTCGCCCTGAGCAACCTCAGTCGACGGGGTTTCCTCAAAGGGCTGGGTGCTACCGGCGCGTTGGTGCTGGCGGCCAGTTGGGGCTGGCAGGATGCACTCGCCGAAGGCAAGCAGTTCGGTGCCGACGGCATGCCCAACGGCTGGGTCGATGATCCCAAGGTCTATGTGAGCATCGCCAGCGATGGCCGAGTGACCGTGGCGTGCAATCGTTCGGAAATGGGCCAGGGCGTGCGCACCAGTCTGAGCATGGTGTTGGCGGACGAGTTGGAGGCCGATTGGGCGCAGGTCAGTGTGCGTCAGGCGCCGGGTGATGAGGTGCGCTTCGGTAACCAGGACACCGACGGCTCACGCAGCATGCGTCATTGGTACGAGCCGATGCGACGTTGCGGTGCCGCGGCGCGCAGCATGCTGGAACAGGCGGCAGCCGATCAGTGGCAAGTGCCGGTCGGCGAGTGCCGCGCGCAATTGCACAAAGTGGTTCACCAACCTTCCGGGCGTGAGCTCGGCTATGGCGCGCTCGCCGAAGCGGCTGCGGCTTTGCCGGTTCCGGCGCGCGACAGCCTGCGACTCAAGCAACCCGGGGAGTTTCGCTACATCGGCAAGGAGTCGGTGCGGGCGATCGATGGCGAGGATATCGTCAACGGGCGCGCGGTCTACGGCGCGGACGTGCACTTTGAAGGCATGCTTTTCGCCACCGTGGCCCGCCCTGCGGTGTACGGCGGCACAGTGAAATCCTTCGATGCCAGCGCGGCGATGAAAGTCCCGGGGGTGATCAAGGTCATGCAGATCGAAAGCCGGCCCATTCCTTCCGAGTTCCAGCCACTGGGCGGGATTGCCGTAGTTGCCAGCAATACCTGGGCAGCAATCAAGGGCCGAGAGGCGTTGAAGATTGTCTGGAATGATGGCCCCAACGCTGGATACGATTCGATTGCCTACCGCAAGGAGCTGGAAGCCGCCTCACTGAAGCCGGGCAAAGTGGTGCGCAGCACCGGCAATATCGATGAGGCGCTGAATGCGGCTGACAGCGCCCTGGAGGCGAGTTACTACCTGCCGCACCTGGCGCAGTCGCCCATGGAGCCGATGGTTGCGGTGGCCCGTTTCAAGGACGGTCATTGCGAAGCCTGGGCGCCGAGCCAGGCCCCTCAGGTCACCCGTGAGCGCATCGCTGAACGGCTGGGGATCGCCTTCGACAAGGTCACGGTCAATGTCACTCTGCTGGGCGGTGGTTTCGGCCGCAAGTCCAAGCCAGACTTCGTCCTTGAGGCGGCGATCCTGGCCAAGGCCTTTCCCGGCAAGGCGCTGCGGGTGCAATGGACCCGTGAAGACGACATTCATAACTCCTACTTTCATACGGTATCGGTCGAATACCTCAAGGCCAGCCTGAACAAGGACGGCATGCCCTCGGGCTGGTTGCACCGTACTGTAGCGCCGAGTATCACCGCGTTGTTTGCACCCGGGATGAATCATGAGGCAGCTTTCGAGCTGGGCATGGGTTTTACCAACATGGCCTACGCGATTCCCAACGTGCGCCTGGAGAATCCGGAAGCCGCAGCGCATACCCGGGTCGGCTGGTATCGCTCGGTGTCGAACATTCCCCATGGCTTTGCGATCCAGAGCTTTGTCGATGAGCTGGCGCACAAGGCCGGCCAGGACCCTTTGAAATATCAGATCAAGCTGTTGGGGCCTGATCGTCAGATCGATCCGCGCACGCTGAGCGAGGAGTGGAACTACGGCGAATCCCCCGAGCGTTACCCGATCGATACCGCGCGCCTGCGTGGCGTGCTGGAAACCGCTGCCAATGCCGCGGGCTGGGGGCGCGATCTGCCCAAGGGGCGCGGGTTGGGATTGGCGGTACATTATAGCTTCGTGACCTATGTGGCGGCAGTCATCGAGGTCGAGGTCAAGGATGATGGCACCGTGCTCGTGCACAAGGCTGACATCGCCGTGGACTGCGGCCCGCAGATCAATCCCGAACGTATCCGTTCGCAATTCGAAGGCGCCTGTGTGATGGGCCTGGGCAATGCGGTGCTGGGGGAAATCAGCTTCAAGGACGGCAAGGTCCAGCAGGACAACTTCCATATGTACGAAGTGGCGCGCATGTCGTTGGCGCCCAAGGAAGTGGCGGTGCACCTGGTGACGCCGCCAGGCACTGTGCCTTTGGGTGGCGTTGGCGAGCCGGGCGTACCGCCGATTGCCCCAGCGCTGTGCAATGCGATTTTTGCCGCGACCGGCAAGCGTATTCGCAGTTTGCCGGTGCGTTGGCAGTTGCAGGGCTGGCAGCAGGCCAAGGCGTGATGGGCGCCGTCAAGCCAGGGCTGGGCGCGATCATTCTTGCGGCGGGGCAGGGCAGTCGCTATCGGCAGGTGGCCGGAGCGGACCAGGACAAGCTGCTGGCCTTGTGCAAGGGGCGCGACGGGGTGGTGCGTCCGGTGATCGAACAGACCTTGCGCAACCTGCCGCCAAGTCTCGAGCGGCGTCTGCTGGTGACCACGGCAGACCGCCCTGAGGTGGCGCGGTTGGCGCGCGCTCATGGCTGTGAGGTGTGCGTGCTGGCATCGACCGGCATGGGCGACAGCATTGCGGCGGCGGTGGCGGCGTGCCCCGACCTCGATGGCTGGCTGGTGCTGCTGGGGGATATGCCGTTTGTCTTGCCAGAAAGCATCAGTCGCGTGGCAGCGCAGGTCATGGACGCTACCATCAGCGTGCCGGTGCGGGCCGGAGAATTGGGGCATCCGGTGGGGTTTGGCGCTTCGTTCGCCAAGGCCCTGATGGGGTTGTCGGGAGATCGCGGCGCCAAGGCGTTGTTTGCCACGGCCAGCGTGGTGCAGGTGCCGGTGGAGGATCCCGGGGTGCTGTGGGATGTGGATGTGCCGCAGGCGTTGGTTTTCCCTGGCGTGTAGCGGCATCGCGAGATAAAAAAAGCCCCGCCTGATTGCTCAGGCGGGGCTTTTTAGTGGCTGATGGAATCAGGCGAGCGGTTTAGGCTCGTGCTCTTTTTCCAGGGCCTCAGGGTGTTGCTCTACCACTTCTTCGACGGAGCGCAGGGTTTCGTCGATGGCTGGGGCGGGTGCAGCTTCAACGGCCTCGACAACGGCAGCCGGAGCGGCAGCGGCAGCCAGTTCGGCTTCCTTCTGCAGGCGTTCGGCTTCGCGCTTGCGGCGACGCACTTCACGTGGGTCGTTCGGGGCGCGGCCATTCTCGGTCAGGACGATGGCAGGTGCGACTTCGACAGCCGGGGCAGCCACTTCCTCAACGACAGGCGCTTGGACTGCAACAGGCTCAGGTTCGGCAGCAACCACTACCGGCTCGACGACCGCTTCAGCCACGGGTGCAGGCACCTCGGCAGCTACTGGCTCGACAGCAACAGGTTCAGTGACCGCTGGCTCGGCAACTACCGGCTCGGCAACCCAGTTGAACGCAGTTTGCTCTTCGCGAACTTCAGGCGCTTTTTCAAACGCTGGCGATTCAACAACTGGCGCTTCAACAGTAGGCTCTGCAGCGACAACCGGCGCTTCAGTCACGGCTGCGACTTGTGGTTGCGCTTCGACCACTGGAGCAACCTCGACCACCGGCGCTACAGGAGCTTCGACTGGCGTGGTGGCTTCAACGACAGGTGCTTCAACCTGAGCAGTTTCCTGCACAGCTTCTTCAGCAACGGTAGCGGTTGCGCGTTCAGCCTGCTGATGGGCCTCGGCTTCGGCTGGAGCGCTGATCACGCTGCTGGCCACGGCGGCAGTTACCGCAAGACCGGCAGCCAGTTCAGCGCCAGTCGGCTCTTCGTTACCCTCGGAGTCTTCCGAGCCTTCGATCACGTTACCGTTGGCATCGCGTTGACGCTCGCGACGGTTGCTGCGACGACGCTGGCCACGGGAGCGACGGCGTGGACGATCGCCTTCGGCGCCGTCTTGACCCTCTTCGGACAGCTGCTCTTCGTTGCCTGGCAATTCTTCTTCGGCAACAGCGGCAGCCGCCTGTTCAGTGCGTGGCTGACGCTCTTCACGCGGTGGGCGTGGCGCGCGCTCTTCACGCGGCTGGCGAGCTGGACGCTCTTCAGTAGCGGCGACAGCGCTGGTGGCAGCGGCAGCAGCAACGGCTGGCGCAGCGTCCAGCGGCTCACGCAGTTCACGTACCGGACGCTCTTCACGCTCGCCACGCGGCTTGCGATCCTCACGCGGTGGACGTGGCGCACGCTCTTCGCGCGGCGCACGCGGCGCGCGTTCTTCACGGGCTACGGCTGGAGTTTCTTCGCGCAGTTCGCGGGGTTGGCGCTCTTCGCGCGGCTCGCGTGGAGCCCGTTCTTCACGAGGAGCGCGCTCTTCACGTGGCTTGCGCTCTTCATCGCGACGACCGTTGCGGTTGCGGCTTTGCTGGCGACCGTTGCGGCGTTCTTCGTTGCGCGCCGGGCGCTCGACGACAGGCTTCTCGACCACAACCGGAGCCGCTGGCTCTTCCTTGGAGGCGAACAGGCTGACCAGCGACTTCACCAGGCCCTTGAACAGGCTTGGCTCCGGCACGACGGCAGGGGCGGCAGCCGGTGCGGCAACCACTTCGCTCGGGACCGGAGCGTTGGCGCGGGCTGGAGCGGTCTTCACCGCGGCTTCCTGGCGAACCAGGGTGCGGGTGGCCGCAGCTGGCTGGACTTCTTCGACTTCGGCAGCGGCCGCAGCGATTTCGTAGCTGGACTGGTTGTTGGCCGCTTCCGGGCTGTCATCACGCAGGCGCTGAACTTCGAAATGCGGGGTTTCGAGGTGATCGTTCGGCAGAATGACGATGCGCGCACGGGTACGCAGTTCGATCTTGGTGATCGAGTTGCGTTTTTCGTTGAGCAGGAACGCGGCGACCGGGATTGGGACCTGGGCGCGTACTTCGGCAGTACGGTCTTTCAGGGCTTCTTCTTCGATCAGGCGCAGGATTGCCAGAGACAGCGATTCAACGTCACGGATGATGCCGGTGCCGTTGCAGCGCGGGCAGACAATGCCGCTGCTTTCGCCCAGGGATGGACGCAGGCGCTGACGGGACATTTCCAGTAGGCCGAAGCGCGAAATGCGACCCACTTGCACGCGGGCGCGGTCGGCTTCCAGGCATTCGCGGACTTTTTCTTCCACGGCGCGCTGGTTCTTGGCGGGGGTCATGTCGATGAAGTCGATGACGATCAGGCCGCCGATGTCGCGCAGGCGCAACTGACGGGCGATTTCTTCGGCGGCTTCAAGGTTGGTCTGCAGGGCGGTTTCTTCGATATCGCTGCCTTTGGTGGCGCGTGCCGAGTTGATGTCGATGGACACCAGGGCTTCGGTCGGGTCGATAACGATGGAGCCACCGGAAGGCAGTTCAACGACGCGCTGGAAGGCGGTTTCGATCTGGCTTTCGATCTGGAAGCGATTGAACAGCGGAACGCTGTCTTCGTACAGCTTGATCTTGCTGGCGTACTGCGGCATCACCTGGCGGATGAAGGTCAGGGCTTCGTCCTGGGCTTCAACGCTGTCGATCAGTACTTCGCCGATGTCCTGGCGCAGGTAGTCGCGGATTGCACGGATGATTACGTTGCTTTCCTGGTAGATCAGGAACGGCGCGGAACGATCCAGGGACGCTTCCTTGATGGCGGTCCACAGTTGCAGCAGGTAATCGAGGTCCCACTGCATTTCTTCGCTGCTGCGGCCAAGGCCGGCAGTGCGCACGATCAGACCCATGTCGGCCGGGGCAACCAGACCGTTCAGGGCTTCGCGCAGTTCGTTGCGCTCTTCACCTTCGATGCGACGGGAGATACCACCGGCACGCGGGTTGTTCGGCATCAGTACCAGATAGCGACCGGCCAGGCTGATGAAGGTGGTCAGGGCGGCGCCCTTGTTGCCACGTTCTTCTTTTTCGACCTGAACGATAACTTCCTGGCCTTCGCTCAGGACGTCCTTGATGTTGACGCGGCCTTCAGGGGCTTTCTTGAAGTATTCGCGGGAGATTTCTTTGAGTGGCAGGAAGCCGTGGCGCTCAGAGCCGAAATCGACAAAGGCAGCCTCAAGGCTTGGTTCGATACGAGTAATTCGGCCTTTATAAATGTTGGCCTTCTTCTGCTCGCGTGCACCGGATTCGATGTCCAGGTCGTAGAGGCGCTGGCCATCTACCAGTGCAACACGCAACTCTTCGGGTTGAGTTGCGTTAATCAGCATTCTTTTCATGTAGTACCGTCGGTTTCCGGGCTGCCGGAAACGGCGTTCGGCACACACGACTTCTCACGGTCGGTGTCAGGTGCGTCGGGAGTGGTTGGCCATTCCCGTGTCCAGCGATGTGCGGCCAATGTGGGCCGGCATCGCGACGTACGCGTCCTGCTTGCTGTGGCTACTTAAGCACTCAGTCAGGAGGAGGAATCAACCGGCGACTGTGGACGAGATGAAGCGTCTAAATATAAGCCTAGTGCTACACGGTCCGACGGTTGTGCATCTCCACCCTACACGTATCCCTGATAATTCGGGTGCTGCCGCGCGCTGAATCCGCAACGGGTTGGCATTTACCGTGTTCTCCAATGGGGAGTCCACGCTCATGGCTACACAAGACTGGGTGAAAGCTGTTTGGCTGGCTCCCAGCTTGTTTCAGGCGTTGTTTCCGAAACTCTTGCCCCAGGTCTGGAACAGGACTGACTGCACTTTGTGAACTGGCCGTAAATATCGGTGCAACAGACGAGTGGTACTCTGCTTGCTGCACTCGCTTCAGGCCTCATGTCACCTGCGCTTGTTACAATCCTGAACCTTCCAGTTGGTGCGAAAGCCCCGTAGGACGGCCTCGCGTCCTGATGAATTGCGTTGGTCAGGGCCGGCAACTTGCCGTTGGTCCTCTGTCCAGGCCGCTTTTGGCGGCGTTCGCGACTATAGCAGCAATGATTAAGTGCTTCAATTCCATAAAAAATTGTTATCATTCGCGGCATGACGACTACTGCCCCCCCGACCCCTGGCGTACAACTGCTCGAGGTCTCGCCGGAATATGCCGGCCAACGTATTGACAACTTCCTTCTCGCTCGGCTCAAAGGCGTGCCCAAGACCTTGATTTACCGCATTTTGCGTAAAGGCGAAGTGCGTGTGAACAAGGGGCGGATCAAGCCCGAGTACAAGCTGCAGGCGGGCGACATCGTGCGCGTGCCGCCGGTGCGTGTGCCCGAGCGTGACGAGCCGGTGCCTCTGGCCCAGGGTTTGTTGCAGCGCCTGGAAGCCTCGATTGTCTTCGAAGACAAGGCCCTGATCGTGATCAACAAGCCCGCCGGGATTGCTGTTCACGGTGGCAGTGGCTTGAATTTCGGGGTGATCGAAGCCTTCCGCCAGCTGCGCCCGGACACCAAGGAGTTGGAGTTGGTCCACCGCCTTGATCGGGATACCTCCGGTCTATTGATGATCGCCAAGAAGCGCAGCATGTTGCGCCATCTGCACACTGCCCTGCGCGGCGATGGCGTCGACAAGCGCTACATGGCATTGGTCCGTGGGCGCTGGGAGACCGCGGTCAAGCAGGTGCGTGCGCCGCTGCTCAAGAGCAATCTGCGTTCCGGCGAGCGCATGGTTGAAGTCAATGAAGAGGGCAAAGAGGCCCTCACGGTATTCAAGGTGCTGCGCCGTTTCGGCGATTTTGCCACCATGGTCGAAGCCAAGCCGGTGACCGGTCGCACCCACCAGATTCGCGTGCACACTCTGCATGCCGGCCATAGTATTGCCGGTGATACCAAGTACGGCGATGAAGATTTCAGCAAGGAAATTCGCGAGCTGGGCGGTAAGCGCCTGTTTCTGCACGCCTACATGCTGACGGTGCCGCTGCCCGACGGCGGTGAACTCAAGCTGCAGGCGCCAGTGGACGAAATGTGGGCCAAGACCGTGGAGCGCCTGAGTGCGGAATGACTACAAGCTGCTGATTTTCGACTGGGATGGCACCTTGGCCGATTCCATCGGGCGGATTGTCGAGGCGATGCATGTCGCCTCGCAGCGCTCGGGTTTCGACCTGTGCGAGGATCTGGCGGTGAAGGGCATCATCGGTCTGGGATTGCCGGAGGCGATTCGCACTTTGTATCCACAAATCAGCGATGCCGAGCTGGTGGCCTTCCGTCAGCACTACGCCGATCACTACATTGCCCTCGAGGCTGAGCCCTCGCCGCTGTTCGACGGCGTGGTCGAGTCGCTGGCAGCGTTCCGCGACCAGGGTTATCACCTGGCGGTCGCCACCGGCAAGGCCCGTCGTGGTCTGGATCGGGTGCTCAAATCCCATGGTTGGGAAGATTATTTCGATATCACCCGCGCTGCCGACGAAACGGCGAGCAAACCGCACCCCTTGATGCTGGAGCAGATTCTTGCCCATTGCGCGGTGCGCCCCGAGCAGGCGCTGATGGTCGGGGATTCCTCGTTCGACCTGCAGATGGCCCGCAACGCCGGGGTGCCGTCGGTGGCGGTCAGCTACGGTGCCCAGTCAATCGACGCCTTGCGCGCCTTCGAACCGCAACTGGCGATCGATCATTTTTCACAATTGCGTACCTGGCTGGGTCGGCAGGTCTAATGAATTCGGGTTGGAGTGCAAGCCATGGCTGACGAATGGAAAGCGCCTGTCAAAGCCAGTGCTGATGACGGCGAAGAAAAAAGCTGGAAGCTGCTCGAGAAGACGCTGCTTGCCGGTGTACAGGAACAGCGTCGAGCGCGGCGCTGGGGGATTTTCTTCAAGCTGTTGACCTTCACTTATCTGTTTATCGCGTTGATTCTGTTCACGCCGCTGATGGACATCGAAAAGAGCGCGACCCGAGGTCCGGGTTACACCGCGCTGATTGAAATTACTGGGGTGATCGCCGACAAGGAACCGGCCAGTGCCGACAACATCGTCGGCAGCCTGCGTGCGGCGTTCGAGGACACCAAGGTCAAGGGCATCGTATTGCGCATCAATAGCCCGGGCGGCAGTCCGGTGCAGTCGGGCTACGTCTACGACGAGATCCGTCGCCTGCGCGATCTGCATCCAGATACCAAGGTCTATGCGGTGATTTCCGATCTCGGTGCCTCAGGGGCCTATTACATCGCCAGTGCCGCTGACCAGATCTACGCAGACAAAGCCAGCCTGGTAGGCTCCATTGGCGTGACGGCGGCCGGCTACGGTTTCGTTGGCACCATGGAGAAGCTGGGGGTTGAGCGTCGTACCTACACCTCCGGTGAGCACAAGTCATTCCTTGATCCGTTCCAGCCGCAAAAGCCGGAAGAGACCGCGTTCTGGCAGGGTGTGCTGGATACCACCCATCAGCAGTTCATCGCCAGCGTGAAAAAGGGGCGTGGTGATCGCCTGAAGGACAAGGAGCATCCGGAGTTGTTTTCCGGGCTGGTCTGGTCGGGCGAGCAGGCGCTGCCGCTTGGCTTGATCGATGGCCTGGGCAGCGCCAGTTCGGTGGCGCGGGACGTGATTGGCGAGAAGGAGTTGGTCGACTTCACAATCCAGGAGTCGCCGTTCGATCGCTTCTCGAAAAAACTCGGCGCCAGTGTGGCCGAGCAGTTGGCTATGTGGATGGGCTTTCACGGCCCCGCCCTGCGCTGACTGTTGCGCGACATAAACAACCGGCCTGCGTGGCCGGTTTTTTATGGGTGTAGCAGCTGCCGGAGGCTGCGTTAGGTTGCGTAGCGACCCTCTGTCGGATCAGGCGGGCGACCTCCGGCTGCTGGCGCAGCCTCGCGTGCTCGGCTGCTGCTACGGGATCTGCACCCCTTCGGCCAGTAGCATGTCCACCAGGCGGATCAGTGGCAGGCCGACCAGGCTGGTGGCGTCCGGCCCTTCGGTGCTCTGGAACAGGCTCACGCCCAGGCCCTCGGCCTTGAAGCTGCCTGCGCAATCGTAGGGCTGTTCGGCATGCAGGTAGCGCTCGATGCGCGCCGGGTCGAGAGGGCGCATGTGCACGGTGAAGGGGACGTAGTCGATCTGGCAGGTGCCGGTGTGGCTGTTCAGTAGCGCCAGGCCGGTGAGGAAGGTCACGCGGCTGCCGCTGGCGGCCTGCAGTTGTTCGCGGGCCTTGTCGAAGGTGTGGGGTTTACCGATGATGCGTCCGTCGAGAACGGCCACCTGGTCCGAGCCAATGATCAGGTGGGCGGGATGGCTGTCTGCCAGTGCCCGGGCCTTGGCCTCGGCCAGGCGTTTTACTAGCTCGATGGCGGACTCGCCCGACTGGTGGCTTTCATCGATATCCGGGGAACTGCAGATGAAAGGTAGCTGCAGGCGAGCCAGTAGTTCTCGGCGATAAATCGAGCTGGAAGCGAGTAATAAAGGCAGCATGAGGCTCTCCAAAAGTCAGTGGCCGATTCTAGCGGGGCTTCCAAGTGACGGACAGGGCTGAATTTCCTTTGACATGGGCGGGGGCATCCCTATAATGCTGCGCCTATGTTGAATGACCCGATTCCACCTCACGTTGACCCGCGCAAATTGGCTGACCGTGGCACCACCCTTCAAGGTGAACTACTGCTGGCCGATTTGGAGAGACTCTGCGACCCGCTTTCCGACACCGTCGGTACGGTGCAGGCTAAATTCGTTTTTGAACGAGATGAACGTAAATCTGTGGTAATCCACAGCTTTATCGACACCGAGGTCAAAATGGTTTGCCAGCGTTGTCTTGAGCTGGTCACCCTGCCGATTCACAGCGAATGCAGTTATGCTGTGGTAAAGGAGGGTGCGAATACCCAGTCGTTGCCGAAAGGTTATGACGTGCTGGAACTGGGCGAAGATCCTTTGGATCTGCAGTCACTGATCGAGGAGGAGCTTTTGCTCGCCTTGCCCATTGTGCCTGCTCATCATCCGGAAGAATGCCAGCAGCCGGCGGGTCTCGATGAGCCCGAACCGAGCGAGGACGAGGTAACGCGGTCCAACCCGTTCAGTGTATTGGCGCAGTTAAAGCGTGACCCAAACGTTTAGGAGTTAATCAATTATGGCTGTTCAGCAGAACAAAAAATCCCGCTCCGCCCGTGACATGCGTCGTTCGCACGATGCTCTCGAGGCAAGCACCCTGTCCGTAGAAAAGACCACTGGTGAAGTTCACCTGCGTCACCACGTATCGCCAGAAGGCGTGTACCGTGGCCGTAAAGTGATCGACAAGGGCGCTGACGAGTAATCACTTGTCCGCTCAAGTCATCGCGATTGACGCAATGGGCGGGGACTTCGGTCCCCGCAGCATTGTCCAGGCCAGTCTCGCTTGCCTGTCTGTTACGCCCTCGCTGCACCTGACCCTCGTCGGTCAACCCTCCATTCTAGAAGATTTGATTGCCAGCCAGTCGGCTGTGGATCGCGCGCGCCTGACGATTGCGCCTGCGCTCGACGTCATTGGCATGGACGAAAAACCTTCCCAGGCTCTGCGCGGCAAGCCCGACTCATCCATGCGCGTCGCGCTCGAGTTGCTGCGAGATGGCAAGGTTCAGGCCTGTGTCAGTGCCGGCAATACCGGGGCGCTGATGGCCTTGTCGCGTCATGTACTCAAGACGCTGCCGGGAATCGACCGGCCCGCCATGGTTGCCGCTATCCCGACCCAGCGCGGCTATTGCCAGTTGTTGGATCTGGGAGCGAATGTCGATTGCAGTGCCGAGCACCTGCTCCAGTTCGCGGTCATGGGTTCGGTGGCGGCGCAGACGCTCGGGGTGGTGCGTCCCCGGGTGGCGTTGTTGAACATCGGTACCGAAGACATCAAGGGCAATCAGCAGGTCAAGCTTGCGGCGACCCTGCTGCAAAACGCCCGCGGGCTGAACTACATCGGTTTTGTCGAAGGGGACGGCCTGTACCGTGGTGAGGCGGATGTCGTGGTGTGTGACGGTTTTGTCGGCAACATCCTGCTCAAATCCAGCGAAGGCCTGGCAACCATGATCGCCGGGCGCGTCGAGGCGCTGTTCAGGAAAAATCTGGCGACAAAACTGGTCGGTGCCCTGGCCCTGCCGCTGATGAAGCGCCTGCAGGCCGACCTGGCGCCCGCCAGGCACAATGGCGCGAGCTTTCTCGGCTTGCAGGGGATTGTCGTGAAGAGTCATGGCTCGGCCGGTGTCCAGGGCTTTCAGAGTGCAATCCAGCGCGCCCTGATCGAGATTCAGGAGAACCTGCCGCAGCGCCTGCATGGTCGTCTGGAGGATTTGCTGCTTTAGGCATTTTCGTCGGACAATGCTTAAATGTGACCGCTCAGTTCAATTGGCCATCCAACTGTCAGTTTCTTGCGTCCCCCATGACGGGACGTCAATTCTCCGACGACAAGATCATTAGGGGCTTGTTACATGTCTGCTTCCCTCGCATTCGTCTTTCCAGGACAGGGTTCGCAGTCCCTCGGCATGCTGGCCGAGTTGGGCGCGCAACATCCAGTGGTCCTCGATACTTTCAAAGAAGCTTCCGATGCCCTGGGCTACGACCTGTGGGCGCTGACCCAGCAGGGGCCAGAAGAGCAACTCAATCAGACCGACAAGACCCAGCCGGCCATCCTCACGGCCTCGATCGCCTTGTGGCGCCTGTGGCTGGCTGAAGGCGGCGCGCGTCCGGCTTACGTCGCCGGTCACAGCCTGGGCGAGTACAGCGCGCTGGTCGCCGCTGGCAGCCTGAGCCTGGGCGACGCGGTAAAGCTGGTCGAAACACGCGGCAAGCTGATGCAGGAAGCCGTGCCCGCCGGGCAGGGCGGTATGGCGGCGATCCTCGGCCTGGACGATGCCGACGTCGTGGCAGCCTGTGCCGAAGCGGCGCAGGGTGAAGTGGTCAGTGCAGTCAATTACAACTCGCCGGGCCAGGTGGTGATCGCCGGTGCCAAGGCGGCTGTCGAGCGCGCCATCGAAGGTTGCAAGGCGCGTGGTGCCAAGCGCGCCATGCCGTTGCCGGTCAGCGTGCCGTCGCACTGCGAGCTGATGCGCCCGGCGGCCGAGCGCTTTGCCGAGTCGATCGCCGCAATCAACTGGCAAGCGCCGCAGATTCCGCTGGTGCAGAACGTCAGCGCGGCGGTGCCGGCTGATCTGGAAACCCTCAAGCGCGATCTGCTTGAGCAGCTCTACAAGCCAGTGCGCTGGGTCGAGTCGGTGCAGGCACTGGCGGCCAATGGCGCGACCCAACTGGTCGAGTGTGGCCCAGGCAAGGTCCTGGCTGGATTGAACAAACGCTGCGCCGAAGGCGTGTCGACCTCTAACCTCAATACCCCAGATGCCTTCGCTGCCGCTCGCGCAGCGCTGGCCTGAATTAGGAGAAGCTTGCATGAGTCTGCAAGGTAAAGTTGCACTGGTTACCGGTGCCAGCCGTGGTATTGGCCAGGCTATCGCCCTGGAATTGGGTCGTCAGGGCGCCATCGTTGTTGGCACTGCGACCTCCGCCAAAGGCGCCGAGGCGATTGCTGCCACGCTGAAAGAACACGGTATTCAAGGCGCGGGCCTGGAGCTGAACGTTACCAGCGACGAATCGGTCAGTGCGGTGCTGGCAAGCATTCAGGAGCAGTTCGGTGCGCCGGCGATTCTGGTGAATAACGCCGGTATTACCCGCGATAACCTGATGATGCGCATGAAAGACGACGAGTGGCATGACGTCATCGACACCAACCTGAACAGTCTGTATCGCCTGTCCAAGGGGGTTCTGCGTGGCATGACCAAGGCCCGTTGGGGACGAATTATCAGTATTGGCTCGGTTGTGGGTGCCATGGGCAACGCAGGCCAAGTAAACTATGCCGCCGCCAAGGCGGGTCTGGAAGGTTTCAGCCGCGCCCTGGCGCGTGAAGTTGGTTCGCGTTCGATTACGGTAAACTCGGTGACCCCTGGGTTCATTGATACCGATATGACCCGCGAGCTGCCCGAGGCGCAGCGTGAAGCCTTGCAGACGCAAATTCCGCTGGGCCGTTTGGGACAAGCTCAAGAGATCGCGTCTGTGGTCGCTTTTCTTGCATCCGACGGTGCGGCTTACGTGACTGGGGCTACAATCCCGGTGAACGGCGGGATGTACATGTAGGTTTAAATGTGACGGATTGCTTCAAAAAAATGTCATACGAGCTGTCTAAAATCCGTTATAAAGCTGCAATCTATTTATAGGCAGATGGCTGCAGGGTTCGAGGAGTGAAGCTTTCAGTTGAAAAGCTGAAAAGCCTTTCTATACACTTACCCACTGGCCAGCTGCCTGAATTTGTCCATTAGGAGTGAAAACAAGGTATGAGCACCATCGAAGAGCGCGTCAAGAAAATCGTTGCTGAGCAACTGGGCGTTAAAGAAGAAGAAGTGGTCAATACTGCTTCCTTCGTAGAAGACCTGGGTGCCGACTCCCTTGACACCGTTGAGCTGGTGATGGCTCTGGAAGAGGAATTCGAGACCGAAATCCCTGACGAAGAAGCTGAAAAGATCACTACTGTACAAGCTGCAATCGACTACGTTACTAGCCACCAGGCGTAATAGTTTGTAATCGTTGTCTGCTGTCATGGAAAAACCGCACTGCCATCATGGCGTGCGGTTTTTTCTTTAGGTCTGATGCAAAGTCGTCATTTAAAAAAAGGAGAGTGCTGTGTCGCGTAGACGCGTCGTAGTCACCGGTATGGGTATGTTGTCGCCACTGGGCACGGATGTGCCGAGCAGCTGGCAGGGCATTCTGGCTGGCCGCAGTGGCATTGGTCTGATCGAACACACCGACCTTTCTGCCTATTCCACTCGTTTTGGCGGCTCGGTAAAGGGCTTCAATGTCGAGGAGTACCTGTCGGTCAAGGAAGCTCGCAAACTCGACCTGTTCATTCAGTACGGTCTGGCGGCCGGGTTTCAGGCGGTGCGCAATGCCGGCCTGGAAGTCACCGATGCCAACCGTGAACGTATCGGCGTGGCCATGGGTTCGGGTATTGGCGGACTGACCAATATCGAAGAAACCAGCCGCACCCTGCATGACACCGGGCCACGACGGATCTCTCCGTTTTTCGTGCCAGGTTCGATCATCAATATGATTTCCGGATTCCTGTCCATCCACCTCGGTGTGCAGGGTCCCAACTACGCCATCGCCACGGCCTGTACCACTGGTACTCACTGTATTGGCATGGCGGCACGCAACATTGCCTACGGCGAAGCCGACGTGATGATTGCCGGCGGTGCCGAAATGGCCGCTTGCGGCCTGGGTATGGGCGGCTTTGGCGCTGCGCGTGCATTGTCGACCCGCAACGACGAGCCGACCCGCGCCAGTCGTCCGTGGGACAAAGGCCGTGATGGCTTCGTTCTCTCCGATGGCGCCGGTGCCTTGGTGCTCGAAGAGCTGGAGCACGCCAAGGCCCGCGGCGCGACTATTTACGCCGAACTGATCGGTTTTGGCACCAGTGGCGACGCCTATCACATGACCTCGCCACCGGCAGATGGTGCCGGCGCCGCGCGCTGCATCACCAATGCCCTGCGCGATGCGCGGATCAACGGCGACCAGGTGCAGTACATCAACGCCCACGGCACCTCGACTTCGGCCGGCGACCTCGCCGAAGCCCAGGCGATCAAGACCGTGTTCGGCGATCATGCCTACAAGCTGGCCGTCAGCTCGACCAAGTCCATGACCGGTCACCTGTTGGGTGCTGCGGGCGCTGTCGAAGCGATCTTCAGCGTGCTGGCGATCAATGGCCAGGTGGCGCCTCCGACCATCAACCTCGATGAGCCGGACGAAGGCTGCGATCTCGATTTCGTGCCGCACACTGCACGCAACATGGATATCGACGTGGTCCTGTCCAACTCCTTCGGGTTTGGCGGCACCAACGGCTCGCTGGTGTTCCGTCGGTTTGCCGACTGATGGACAGCTGGGTCGACGGTCAACCGGCTGACAGCCTGTCGCTCAAGGACCGCGGCCTGGCATACGGCGATGGCCTGTTCGAGACCATCGCCGTCAAGGCGGGCCAGCCGTTGCTGCTGGAGCGCCATCTGCAACGGCTGGCCGAAGGCTGCCAGCGCCTGGCGATTGCGGTGGATCACGACCTGGTTCGTCGCGAGCTGCTGGCCTATGCCGGTGCCCTCGGCGACGGCGTACTCAAGCTGATCCTCACACGTGGCGACAGCCAGCGCGGTTACGCCGTCGACCCCGCAGCTGCGCCTCGGCGCATCCTGCAAGGCAATCCTCCCGCCGCCTATCCGCCGGTCCATGCGGAGCAAGGTGTGCACCTGTTTCCCTGCACCACACGGCTTGCAACCCAGCCGCTGTTGGCAGGTCTCAAACACCTGAACCGTCTTGAACAAGTGCTTGCCCGTTCTGAATGGCAGGGCAGCGATTGTGCCGAAGGTTTGATGCTCGATCTGGATGGGCGAGTCATCGAAGGTGTTTTCAGTAATTTGTTCATGGTCTGTGGAGGCGTGTTGATCACCGCCGATTTGCGTCGCTGTGGCGTTGCTGGCGTGATGCGTGGCGAGTTGTTGTCCCGGGCCGGTGCCCTGGGTATCCCCACTGAAATCACCGATATCAGCCTGCAACAACTGCAGCAGGCCGATGAAGTATTCGTCTGCAACAGCGTGTACGGCATCTGGCCGGTATGCGCGTATGCTGCGCTGAGCTGGCCGGTTGGGCCGCTCACCCGTAAACTGCAAGGCATTGCCCGCGCACTACTGGATGCTTGATTCGTGAGACGTAAACTCTTGCTGCTGCTGGAAACCGGATTGGTTCTGGCGGGGCTGACGCTGGGCTTTTCTGCCTGGAAAATCGATTCGGCGCTGGAGCAGCCGCTCAATATTACTCAGGAAGAGTTACTGGATGTACCTACGGGCTCGACGCCGTCCGGGACCTTCAATCGCCTGGAAGCCGACGGCGTGCTTGAGGATGCTTTCTGGCTGCGCCTGTACTGGCGCTTCAACCTGGCAACCCAGCCTCTGCACAGTGGTGAATACCGGATGTTGCCAGGCATGACTGCGCAAGGTCTGATCGGTGTCTGGCAGCGTGGCGAAGTGGTCCAGTACAGCCTGACCCTGGTCGAAGGCTGGAACTTCCGCCAGGTTCGCGCGGCATTGGCGAAAAACGACAAACTCGAACAAACCCTGGTTGGCTTGAGCGACAGCGAGCTGATGGAGAAACTTGGCCATCCGGGCGTATTCCCCGAGGGCCGGTTTTTTCCTGATACTTACCGCTTCGTGCGGGGCATGAGCGATGCCGATGTGCTGGAGAAAGCTTACGATCGGCTCGAGGACGTGCTGGCCAAGGAATGGGCCAAGCGTGCGCCGGACCTGCCTTACACCGACCCTTACAAGGCGCTGATCATGGCGTCCCTGGTGGAAAAGGAAACCGGCGTGCCGCAGGAGCGTGGGCAGATTGCCGGGGTGTTTGTGCGACGCCTGCAGATGGGCATGATGCTGCAGACCGATCCGACGGTGATCTATGGCATGGGTGAGCGCTACAACGGCAAGTTGACCCGGGCCTCGCTGAAAGAGCCTACGCCCTACAATACCTATGTGATTTTCGGCCTGCCGCCGACACCCATTGCCATGGTCGGTCGCGAAGCCATTCATGCAGCGCTGAATCCGGTATCCGGCAGCAGCCTGTATTTCGTCGCACGCGGTGATGGCAGTCATGTTTTCTCCGATGACCTGGATGCCCATAACAGCGCGGTGCGCGAGTATCAGCTCAAGCGTCGTGCGGACTACCGTTCGAGCCCGGCGCCGGTCAATGATGCCCCCGTGCCGGATGAGCAGGGGCCGAGCGAGGTGCCAGAAGAGCAGCCGCCGGCAGCCGTGCCTGAGCCTCAACCCGACACTGCATCCCCGCAAAGCCCGCAATGACTCTGACTAAGGACTGCCTGTGACTGGCTTGTTTATTACCCTGGAAGGGCCGGAAGGCGCCGGCAAGAGCACCAATCGCGAATACCTGGCCGAGCGCTTGCGCAACGCCGGGGTCGAGGTGCTGCTGACTCGCGAGCCGGGCGGTACCCCGCTGGCCGAGCGAATCCGCGAGGTGCTGCTGGCGCCGGTCGATGAAGTCATGAACCCGGATACCGAGCTGCTGCTGGTTTTCGCTGCCCGTGCCCAGCACCTGGCCGAGGTCATTCGTCCGGCCTTGGCGCGCGGTGCGGTGGTGCTCTGTGACCGGTTTACCGACTCGACCTACGCCTACCAGGGTGGTGGCCGTGGCTTGTCGCTGGAGCGTATTGCGGCGCTGGAAACCTTCGTCCAGGGCAATCTGCGCCCGGACCTGACCCTGATCTTCGATCTGCCGGTGGAAATCGGCATGGCCCGCGCCAGTGCCCGTGGCCGCCTGGATCGCTTTGAGCTGGAGGGCAGGGTGTTCTTCGACGCCGTGCGCAGTGCTTTCCTTGAGCGTGCCAAAGCTGATCCGGCGCGTTACCTGCTGGTCGATGCCGCGCAGCCGCTTGCCGATGTTCAGCGTTCGCTGGACAGGCTGATGCCTCAACTATTGGAGCGCCACCGTGGCTGAGGCCTATCCCTGGCAGGACGGCCTGTGGCAGCAGTTGGCCGGTCGCACACAGCACGCTCATGCCTATCTGCTCCATGGCCCGAAAGGTATAGGCAAGCGGGCGCTGGCCGAGCGTCTGATGGCGCGACTGCTGTGCCAGCAGCCGCAAGGGCTGGTGGCCTGCGGCCAGTGCAAATCGTGCCTGCTGCTCAAGGCTGGCAGCCACCCGGACAATTACATCCTCGAGCCGGAAGAGGCGGACAAGGCGATCAAGGTCGACCAGGTTCGTGAACTGGTCGGTTTCGTGGTGCAGACTGCGCAGTTGGGCGGACGCAAGGTGGTGTTGATCGAGCCGGTGGAGGCGATGAACATCAACGCCGCCAACGCCTTGCTCAAGAGTCTTGAAGAGCCTTCGGGCGATACCGTATTGCTGCTGGTCAGCCACCAGTCCAGTCGCCTGCTGCCAACGATCAAGAGCCGCTGTGTGCAGCAGGCCTGTCCGCTGCCCAGCGAGGCCGCGAGCCTGCAATGGCTGGCGACGGCCTTGCCGGAGTGCAGCGAGGAGGAGCGTGGCGAATTGCTGACCCTGGCTGCTGGTTCGCCGCTGGCGGCGGTCGCACTGCAGGCCCAGGGTGTACGTGAACAACGTGCCCAGGTGGTCGACGGGGTGAAGAAACTGCTCAAGCAGCAGCAATCGCCGACCCAGTTGGCGGAGGGTTGGAATGCGATACCGCTGCTGTTGCTGTTCGACTGGTTCTGCGATTGGTCGAGCCTGATCCTGCGCTATCAATTGACCGAAGACGAGGCGGGCCTGGGTCTGCCTGACATGCGTAAGGTGGTCCAGTACCTGGCGCAGAAGTCGGCCCAGGACAAGGTGTTGAACATCCAGGACTGGATCCTCGGCCAGCGCCAGAAAGTCCTGAGCAAGGCCAACCTCAATCGCGTGCTGTTGCTTGAAGCCTTGCTGGTGCAATGGGCTGGGTTGCCTGGCCAACGTTAAAATGCGGTATGCGGACAAGCTCCGACCGTCCCACTGATACGATTGAGTTGTAGCCTCACTATGCTTGTAGATTCCCATTGCCACCTCGACCGCCTCGACCTGGCCGTCCACGATGGCTCACTTGATGCAGCCCTTGAGGCGGCCCGCCAGCGCGGCGTCGGACACTTCCTGTGCATCGGCGTCAGCGTCGACAACGCGGCCGAGGTCAAAGCGCTGGCGGAACGCTATGCCGACGTCGACTGCTCCGTGGGCGTTCACCCGCTGGATGTGCAGCCGGGCGCTGCGCCGGCGCTGGACTGGCTGCTGCAGGAGTTGAATCATCCACGGGTGGTAGCTATCGGCGAAACCGGTCTGGATTACCATTACGAGCCGGAAGCGGCCGAGTTGCAGCAGGAATCCTTCCGTTTGCACCTGCAGGCCGCCCAGCAGACCGGAAAGCCGGTGATTGTGCATACCCGTGGCGCGCGCGCCGATACCCTAAGCCTGCTGCGCGAAGCCGCCTTGCCCCAGGCCGGGGTGCTGCACTGCTTCACCGAAGACTGGGAGATGGCCAAGGCCGCGCTGGATCTGGGCTTCTACATTTCGTTGTCGGGTATCGTCACCTTCCGCAACGCCGATGCCCTGCGTGACGTTGCCGGCAAGGTGCCTGCCGACCGACTGCTGGTCGAGACCGATTCACCGTACCTGGCGCCGATCCCGTATCGGGGTAAGCCGAACTTGCCGCAATACGTGCGAGAAGTGGCAGAGTTCCTTGCGATGTTGCGCGGCGAATCCTACGAGCGCTTTGCCGAGCAGACCACCCAGAACTTCAAGCGATTGTTCCCGCTGGCGCACGTCAGGCCCGCCTGATCGCCTGCGAGGTCAAATCGCGGGCAAAAAAAACCCGGGTTCTGGGGGGTGAATCCGGGTTAAGACCATTAGGAGTAAAACAAAGGCACTCGGTCCGTTGGCGCCTATATCCACGCGTCACTTGGGGGAGATGACGCGCCGACATTTGAAGTATTGATCAGTATTGCGCGCAGTCCAGTTTGATCCCCCGGCTTTCTTAAACAAATTTGGAATACCGGCGCTTCGCTTGAGTTCTCATTGCTGGACGGAACCGCTGGGGAGGGGCTCTGATTGACCGGTTTGGCGGTGCTCGCCGTCAGCACTGTCTGACGCAAGCTGACACAAATTCAACAAGAAACTGGGTCATGCTCGGATGATCCGTGCAATTTGGCGCAAGTTAGGCATAATACCCGGCTTCGAATTTTGACCCCTACAGACCTTTTTCTTATGCACAAAGAACCTCGTAAGGTCCGTGAGTTTCGTCGCCGCGAGCAAGAAATTCTCGACACCGCGCTCAAGCTGTTCCTCGAACAAGGTGAAGACAGTGTCACCGTCGAGATGATCGCTGATGCCGTGGGAATCGGCAAAGGCACCATCTACAAGCACTTCAAGTCCAAGGCGGAGATCTACCTGCGCCTGATGCTCGACTACGAGCGCGACCTGAACGAGCTGCTGCATTCGGCCGATGTCGACAAGGACAAGGAAGCCCTGTCCCGGGCTTACTTCGAATTCCGCATGCGTGATCCGCAGCGCTACCGCTTGTTCGATCGCCTGGAAGAAAAGGTGGTCAAGGGCAACCAGGTGCCGGAGATGGTCGAGGAGTTGCACAAGATCCGTGCCTCCAATTTCGAACGCCTGACCTTGCTGATCAAGGGCCGTATCAGCGAAGGCAAGCTCGAAGACGTGCCGCCGTATTTCCACTACTGCGCGACCTGGGCCCTGGTCCACGGCGCGGTGGCGCTGTATCACTCGCCGTTCTGGAGCAATGTGCTGGAAGATCAGGAAGGCTTCTTCCAGTTCCTGATGGACATCGGCGTGCGCATGGGTAACAAGCGCAAGCGCGATACCGACACCTCGAGCAGCTGATTCATTCAGCTGCTTTATTGCGCCATGTTTCCCTGTATGGCGCAGTGCCCCAGGAATATACTCAGGCTTAGGTATTGCTAAAACTTGATTTGTGAGTCAAGTTTTAGACTTTCCGAATCGACCTCCGCCGGAGTAATCCATGATCGTTGACCGACAAGGCAGACGTTTTCGCAATTTGCGCGTCAGCCTGACCTCCGCCTGCAACTATGCCTGCACCTATTGTGTGCCCAATGGCAAGCGCCTGGTGGCGGCGCAGGATGAGCTGTCGGCCGAAGCCATGGCGCGCGGAGTCGCCTATCTGATCGAAGCGGCGGGCATCGAACGCCTGCGCATCACCGGTGGCGAGCCGCTGGTCAGTCCCAAGCTCGAGACCTTCATGCGCGCGGTGGGGCAGATGGGCCTGGCGGATATCAGCCTGACCACCAATGGCCAATTGCTCGCCAAGAAACTGCCCCTGTTGGTGGACGCCGGCATTCGCCGCATCAACGTTTCCCTCGACACCCTGGACGCCGCGGCCTTTCGCAGTATCGCCCGGGGCGGCGACCTGCCAACGGTGCTCGATGGCATGCAGCAGGCCAGTGCCGCCGGGATCAGGATCAAGGTCAACATGGTGCCGCTGCGCGGGCAGAACCTCGATCAGGTCATGCCATTGCTCGATTACTGCCTGGAGCGCAATTACGAGCTGCGCTTCATCGAACTGATGCGCATGGGCCATCTGGCCAGCGACTCCAACGGCTTCCTGCAACAGTTCGTCAGCCTGCAGCAGTTGCTCGAGCTGATTGGCGAGCGCTATGAGTACCTGCAAGCCGATGCACCGCTGGATGCGACGGCGGTGCGTTATGCCATTCCCGGCCATGGCCATTTCGGCGTGATCGCCAACGAAAGTGTGCCGTTCTGCCGGACCTGCTCACGGCTGCGTCTGTCCTCCACGGGCTGGCTGCACGGTTGCCTGTCGTCGAGCAATCGCCACTTTGTCGGCGATCTATTGGACAAACCGCGCCACCAAGCCTTGCCAGCCCTCCAGCGCTTGCTGGTCAAAGCCTTGGGCGACAAGCAGGACGTGGCGTTTTCCGGTGGCGCAACGGTGATGAAAATCATCGGCGGCTGAGCTGGCGCGGAAGCTGCATCCTGTCGACATTCGCCGGTTTTCCGTCACCGGCTTCTGGAGGGGAAGGATGCGTAGCCTGGTTTTGCTGCTCAGCGCGTTGGCGCTGGGTGGCTGCATGACTGTCAGTGACATGGGGGAAGGGGTTCGCTATCAGATGAGCGATGCCGGCTTTCTCGATCACAGCGACAGCCGTCGGGTGAACAACCTGCGCATTCAACCCGACTCCTTCATCTATATTGCCCAGGGCCCGTTCACCCCGCCAGGTAGCGCCGATCCTCGGCAGAACGTGGTCGCCGAACAGGCCTTCAACGGCTTTATCGAATATTTCCCGATGGTCCGCCGCGCACGTGCTCCCGAAGGCCTGGACGCAGCCATGGGCGAGGCTCGGGCGGCCGGTGCGCACTATTTGCTGTACACCCGTTTCGCCAGCGCCGATGACCGCATCGGTAACTCGGATGAATGGCTGGACCAGGAAGCCGTGGACCGCCTCGGGATCGACAGTGGGGTGATTCAGCTGATGTTGATCGAGACCAGCACCCAGTATTTGATTGATACTGCACGGATCAAGAGTCGTGGCGGTTTACTGACGTTCCACGATAACAAGCCAGAAGATCTGATCGGGCCGCCGCTGGCGCAATATGCGCGCAGCCTGCTCGGCCTCGGCGATCAGTAGTTGATTGGGAGAGTGAGATGAGTGATCCGCACAAGGCCAACGATCTGTTGGGGCAAATTCCCAAGTCCAAAGGCTTGCCGCCGGTTCATTTGTGGAACCCCGACTTCTGCGGCGACATCGACATGCGCATCGCCCGCGACGGCACCTGGTATTACCTGGGCACGCCCATCGGGCGCAAGCCGATGGTCAAGCTGTTCTCCACCATCATCCGCCGCGACGGTGATGATTATTTCCTGGTGACTCCGGTGGAGAAGGTCGGGATCAAGGTGGATGACGCGCCTTTTGTCGCGGTGACCCTGGAAGTGGAGGGAGAGGGTGAGGCCCAGGTGCTGCGCTTTACCACCAACGTCGAAGAGCTGACCGAGGCCGGTAAGGAGCATCCGTTGCGCGTGGTCATTGACCCGCAGACCCAGGAGCCAGCGCCCTATGTGCATGTGCGCTCCAACCTCGAAGCGCTGATTCATCGCAACGTGTTCTATCAACTGGTCGAACTCGCCGTCAGCCGCGAACTCGACGGTCAGCGTTGGCTGGGTGTGTGGAGCGGCGGCGAGTTCTTCCGGATCGGTCTTGAACCCTGATCCCTAGGCCGCTCGCAATGTCTTGCTGGTGATAAGCCGGCGCCAGAGCAGCCGGCCAACGGTGATCGACCAGTTCAACAACGCCACAGCCAGCACCACTTGCAGCATCGTCGACAGCCCTTGCTCGACGATGATCCTGCCCGCCAACCATGGAAAGCCGAAGACCCCGACAAAATACCCCAGGCTGAACAACAACAGGGCTTGCGGGGTATGGCCGGGCGGTGCCTCGTTGGCGGCCAGGCCGTTGATCACCGAATAGGTGAGGCCATAGCCGACCCCCAGCGCAGCGGCTGCCATCAAATAGGTGAGGGCGTCGTCGACCCGATAGGCAAACATCAGGATAGACACCACCATCAGCCCCGACAGCAGGCATGAGGCCAGGTACGGATCGCGCTTGACCACCCAGCCGGCCAGCAGCAGGCGGCTGGTGATGGCGGCGCTCATGAAGCCGAGGAAGAACAGCGAGTAGTCCAGTGCGCGGGACGCTGCGTAGCTGGTCTGGAAACTCGACAAACCGCCGAATACGCAGCCGCCCAGGCCAACCATGAGAATGGCGAACAGCGCTTTGGAAGACATCACTCGCGATGCCGCGGCCCACGAGATGCGCGAGACGGCAGCGCTGCCCAATTGATTGGGGCGTTGCTTGAGGATCAGCCCCAGGCGCCAGAAGATCAGGCCGCCGAACAGGCTGGCCAGTGCCGCCAGGTAAAACGCGCTGGTCAAGGGCAATCCCAGCGCACTGGCGGCGCGGCCGAGCAAAGGGCCGGAGCCGATCCCGGTCATCATGCTGCCCGACAGCAGGGCGAAGTATCGCGCCCGTTGTGCTGGCTCCACCAGCATCGCCACGATGATCGGTCCCAAGGTGTAGAACACG
This sequence comes from Pseudomonas sp. Pse1, assembly GCF_024519635.1. NCBI lineage: Bacteria > Pseudomonadati > Pseudomonadota > Gammaproteobacteria > Pseudomonadales > Pseudomonadaceae > Pseudomonas > Pseudomonas sp. Pse1. The sequence continues at coordinate 6,660 of NZ_JALJRO010000031.1, read as the reverse complement.
CCCCAGCCAAGGCCCAGGGTCAGGCCGAAAAACACCAGGGTATTGCCGAATCCGGGTGTCAGGGCAAAGCCCAGGCTGGCCAGCAACAGCAAACCGGCGAAGATCGCAACTGAGCGTGCGGCTCCCAGCGCGTCCGACAGGTGTCCTGACAGGATAACGGCGGCGAAGGTGCTGAGCATCGCCGCCGAAATCACGCTGCCGGCATCGTGTTCGTTGCCGCCGCGTGAGCTGATCAGCAGCGACAATAGGAAGGTCGAGCCGTAGGACAGCGACAGCAGATAACTGGCCAGGCAAAACAGGCCAAACAGTCTGGTCGGCATGGCGCCGTCCGAGGTAGTGCGAGTGGACATGGATGGATCTCGTGGCCTGTTGTTGTTATCGAGCTCTTATCTACCATGGCCCGCGCAGGCATATGTTGTGTGGTTAGTGGTTTCAGGGTTAGTGGACGGTGGAGTAAGGCAGGGCTGACAAAGTTTTATCGCGGGGGTGTGACGAACGCCGATTGCCGACATAGTATGGCGTTTTCATTCGTTCTCAAGGGACGTCTATGTCGATCGAGATCCGCCCGGCTACGCCGAGCGATGCACCACAAATTCTTGCGTTCATCACTGAGCTTGCGGATTACGAGCGTGCTCGCCATGAAGTCATCGCCAGTGTCGCCGACATCGAGCGCAGTCTGTTCAGTGAGGGCGCGACGGCCCATGGCTTGATTTGCCTGCGCGACGGTCTGCCGATCGGTTTCGCGGTGTTTTTCTTCAGCTATTCGACGTGGCTGGGCAGCAACTGCCTGTACCTCGAGGACCTGTACATCACACCGGAACAACGTGGCGGCGGTGCCGGTAAACAACTGCTGCGCCATCTGGCAAAAATTGCCTGCGCCAATGATTGCGGGCGTTTCGAGTGGAGCGTGCTGGAGTGGAACACCCCGGCCATCGACTTCTACAAATCCCTCGGCGCCCAACCCCAGGAAGAGTGGGTGCGCTATCGCATGGATGGCAATGTCTTGCGCGATTTTGCCGAGGGTCGTTGAAGGAGCGGTCAGACTTTCAGGGTCGCCATGTCGATGACAAAGCGGTATTTCACGTCACCGGCGATCATGCGGGCGTAGGCCTCATTGATCTGACGGATATCGAGCATTTCGATGTCGCAGGTGATCCCGTGCTCGGCACAGAAATCCAGCACTTCCTGGGTTTCGGCGATGCCGCCAATCAGCGAACCGGCCAGCACCCGGCGGCTCATCACCAGTTTGCCGGCATGCATTGGCGGGTCCACCGGTTCGATCAGGCCAACGAGGATGTGCACGCCGTCAAACCGCAGGGTATCGAGGTAGGGGTTGAGGTCGTGCTGCACCGGAATGGTGTCGAGCAGGTAATCGAACTGGCCGGCGGCGGCTGTCATCTGGGCGGCATCGGTGGATACGATCACATGGTCCGCGCCCTGGCGTCGGCCTTCTTCAGCCTTGCTCGCAGAGCGAGTGAACACGGTCACTTCAGCGCCCATGGCCTTGGCGAACTTGATGCCCATATGGCCGAGACCACCCATGCCGAGAATCCCGACCTTGTCGCCGGCCTTGACGCCGTAGTGCTTGAGTGGCGAGTAGGTGGTGATGCCGGCGCAGAGAATCGGCGCGGCGCTGGCCGGGTCGAGGCGCTCGGGAATGCGCACGACGAAGTGCTCGCTGACCACGATGCTGTCGGAGTAGCCGCCCATGGTGTTGCTGCCGTCAACCCGGTCCGGGGTGGCGTAGGTCATGGTCGGGCCTTCGAGGCAGTATTGCTCGAGGTTCTGCTGGCAAGCGGCGCAGGTGCGGCAGGAGTCGACCATGCAACCAACGCCGACCAGATCGCCTACTTTATGTTGAGTGACGTTCGCGCCGATGGCGGTGACTTTTCCGACGATCTCGTGGCCGGGCATCAGCGGATAAACCGCGATGCCCCATTCGTTACGTGCCTGGTGGATGTCGGAGTGGCAGACGCCGCAGTACAGGATCTCGATCGCCACGTCGTCAGCGCGTGGGCTGCGGCGTTCGAATTTCATCGGGGCGAGGGGAGTGGTGGCCGATTGTGCGGCATATCCGATAGCGGTGTACATGAAGAACCTCGCAGAAGCAGTGACAGGTGAGGTGGCGCATTCTGGGCGCCGACTGCCGCTGCGGCCATGACGATTCCTCCGGGTCTCATGCCTAATCCTCCGGCATGCAAGTCTTGGCAATCGCATTGGCAAAAGGATCTGCGATGATGCTTGCATGCCTTTTTCCGTGACTTTTTTGAAGACCCATCCAATGCAGTTGACCCGCCACCTTGATGCCAATGCCACGCTGGTTTCGTTGATCGAGCCGCTGGCGCTCCGCGACGGTTACAGCCAGACCGGGTTGTCCGGCGTGCAAGTCTTGCGCGCCAGTTGCGACGTGGCGCGTGGCCCGCACATTTATGAGCCGAGCCTGATGATCATCGCCCAGGGCAGCAAACTGGCGTTCCTGGGCCCACGCACCATGGAGTATGGCGCCGGGCACTACCTGATTCAGGCGCTGCCGGTGCCGTTCGAGTGCGAAACCTTTGCCTTGCCGGATGCCCCGTTGCTGGGGGTGTCGGTGGCAATCGACCGCGTGCTGCTCGGTGAGCTGGTGCTGGCGATGGGGCTGGCCCCGGGGCGGCACATTCCAGCGCAAACGCCGGAGTCGATGACTTCGGTGGTGCTCGACGATGACATGCGCGGCTGCGTCGAACGCTTGCTGCGCAGTCTGCACGATCCGCTGGAAGGCCAGATTCTCGGACCAGCTCGCGTGCGCGAGTTGTTGTTCACCGCGTTACGCGGACCGCAGGCCGATGTCTTGCGCGCACTGGTGGAGCAGCAGGGACAGTTCGCCCGGGTCGCGGCGTCGATCAGCCATCTGCATGCGCATTACACCGAGCCGCTGAATGTCGAAACCCTGGCCGGTTGCGCGAATATGAGTGTTTCGACCTTTCACGAGCACTTCAAGCGCAGCACCCTGTTGTCGCCGGTGCAATACTTGAAGCGCTTGCGCCTGCTCAAGGCGCAGACGTTGTTGGTGGCGGAAGGGCTGGGTGTGGCCCAGGTGGCGCATCGGGTCGGCTATCAAAGCACCTCGCAGTTCAGTCGTGAGTACAAGCGTTACTTTGAACGCAGCCCCGGGGAAGAGCGGGTGGCGTGAATCGCGGGCAACAAAAAGGCCCCCATTCGGGAGCCTCCTGTTGTACCGGTGGGTGACCTACATGTTCGGGTAGGTCGGGCCGCCAGCCCCTTCCGGGGTAACCCAGGTGATGTTCTGCGCCGGGTCCTTGATGTCGCAGGTCTTGCAGTGCACGCAGTTCTGCGAGTTGATCTGGAAGCGCTTCTCGCCGTCTTCCTGAGTCACCACTTCGTACACGCCAGCCGGGCAGTAACGCTGGGCGGGCTCATCGTACAGCGGCAGGTTCTTGCTGATCGGAATGCTCGCGTCGGCCAGCTTCAAGTGGCAAGGCTGCTCTTCTTCGTGGTTGGTACCGGAGATGAACACCGAGCTGAGCTTGTCGAAGCTGAGTTTGCCGTCCGGTTTCGGGTAGTCGATCTTCTTGCAGTCTGCCGCCAGCTTCAGGCATGCATAGTCCGGCTTGGTGTCATGCAGGGTGAACGGCAGTTTGCCGCCGAAGATGTTCTGGTCGAGCCAGTTGAAACCACCGCCAACAATCGCGCCGAACTTGTGGATCGCTGGGCCGAAGTTGCGGCTGGCGAACAGTTCTTCGTAGAGCCAGCTGGACTTGAACGAATCGACGTAGCTGGTCAGTTCGTCCGCGCCTTCGGAGCCGGCGAACAGCGCATCGGCCACCGAGTCGGCAGCGAGCATGCCGGACTTCATGGCGGTGTGGCTGCCCTTGATCTTGGCGAAGTTCAGGGTGCCGAGGTCGCAACCGATCAGCGCGCCGCCCTTGAACACCATCTTCGGCAGCGAGTTCAGGCCACCTTTGCAGATCGCCCGCGCGCCGTAGCTGATGCGCTTGCCGCCTTCGAGGTACTGCTTGAGGACCGGGTGATGTTTGAGGCGCTGAAACTCGTCGAACGGCGACAGGTAAGTGTTGCTGTAGGACAGGTCAACGATCAGGCCGACCACCACCTGGTTGTTTTCCAGGTGATAAAGGAACGAACCGCCAGTGTTTTCAGTGCCCATAATGTCCAGCGGCCAGCCGGCGGTGTGGACCACCAGGCCTGGCTGATGCTTGGCCGGGTCGATTTCCCAGATTTCCTTGAGGCCGATGCCGTAGTGCTGGGCGTCGGCGTCGCTGTCCAGGTTGTAGCGCTTGATCAGTTGCTTGCCGATATGGCCACGGCAGCCTTCGGCGAACAGGGTGTACTTGCCACGCAATTCCATGCCTGGGGTGTACAGGCCGTCTTTCGGATGGCCTTCGCGATCGACACCGAGGTCGCCGGTGATGATCCCGCGCACCACGCCATTTTCGTCAATCAGCGCTTCCTGGGCGGCGAAGCCTGGGTAGATTTCCACGCCAAGATTTTCGGCCTGCTGGGCCAGCCAGCGGCACAGGTTGCCCAGGGAAATGATGTAGTTGCCTTCGTTATGCATGGTCTTGGGCACAAAGAAGTCAGGGATTTTTTGCGCGCTTTCGGCATTTTTCAGCACGAAAATGTCGTCGCGGGTGACCGGCGTGTTCAGTGGGGCGCCGAGCTCTTTCCAGTCGGGGAACAATTCGTTCAGCGCCCGAGGTTCGAACACCGCACCGGACAGAATATGTGCGCCGACTTCGGAGCCTTTTTCGACCACGCAGACGCTAATTTCCTTACCGGCTTCGGTGGCCTTCTGCTTCAATCGGCAGGCGGCGGAAAGACCAGCGGGGCCGGCACCGACGATGACCACGTCGAATTCCATGTATTCGCGTTCCACAGGTTATCTCCTACTCAAGGCTCAACAGTTTTTTTTCTAATTGGAGGTTTGGTGTCGCATCAACGGATTGCTCCGTGACGCCGGCCAGTGGACAATCGATGGCTCACCCTTCTCTCTGGGTGGCGCATTATATCTACACCACTCTCAGCGTCCAATACAAACGTTTGTTTGAATTTGCTGGAAGCCTGATAAATCAAAGACGCGCGGCTGATAACTGACCGTTTTGCCGTATTGACCGGAATGGGTGTTCCGGTCAAGATACGGGCGGTTTTGCGCTCGCCGTAGGCTGGCTGTTGGTTTCAAGAGCACCTCTAAAGACAGGGCGAAGGCAATACAAGGTGACGTGCAGAAAGAGTTCGCTGCGCAGTTTACACGCCATGCAAGGCAACGACTCGTCAGTCACCCCTGACGAACGGTCATTGAGCCCGTGAGCGGAGTCACCCATTCACTGCCGGCGTTTTTAGAGGTGCCCTTGCGCCGTTGAGCTCAACCACCAGGTTCGCCTAGGCGACTTTCTTTTCACCGGAGAGTAACGAGGAATCCATGAAGGTTCTTGTAGCTGTCAAACGAGTGGTCGACTATAACGTCAAGGTTCGCGTCAAAGCGGACAACTCCGGCGTCGATCTCGCTAACGTCAAGATGTCGATGAACCCTTTCTGCGAAATCGCAGTGGAAGAAGCCGTACGCCTGAAAGAGAAGGGTGTTGCGACTGAAATCGTCGTCGTCTCCATCGGCCCGTCCACCGCTCAAGAGCAACTGCGTACCGCGCTGGCTCTGGGTGCCGACCGCGCCATCCTCGTCGAATCCGCCGAAGATCTGACTTCCCTGGCCGTTGCCAAGCTGTTGAAAGCTGTTGTCGACAAGGAACAGCCACAGCTGGTGATCCTGGGCAAGCAAGCCATCGACAGTGACAACAACCAGACTGGCCAGATGCTGGCTGCACTGAGCGGCTACGGTCAGGGCACTTTCGCTTCGAAAGTCGAAGTCAATGGCGACAGCGTTGCCGTGACTCGCGAAATCGACGGCGGCGCGCAGACGGTTTCCCTGAAACTGCCAGCGATCGTCACCACCGACCTGCGTTTGAACGAGCCGCGTTATGCGTCCCTGCCAAACATCATGAAAGCCAAGAAGAAGCCGCTTGAAACGCTGACTCCTGATGCTTTGGGCGTTTCCACCGCCTCCACCAACAAAACCCTGAAAGTCGAAGCGCCTGCTGCACGCAGCGCGGGTATCAAGGTCAAGTCGGTGGCTGAACTGGTCGAGAAACTGAAAAACGAAGCGAAGGTAATCTAATCATGACTATCTTGGTAATCGCTGAACACGACAACAAAGCAGTGGCCCCGGCTACGCTGAACACCGTGGCCGCTGCCGCCAAAATCGGTGGTGACGTGCATGTACTGGTTTCGGGTCAGGGCGTTGGTGCCGTGGCTGAGGCCGCTGCAAAAATCGCTGGCGTGAGCAAAGTACTGGTGGCCGACAACGCTGCCTACGCTCACCAACTGCCGGAAAACGTTGCGCCGCTGGTAGCCGAGCTGGGCAAGGGCTACAGCCACATCCTGGCTGCCGCTACTTCCAACGGCAAAAACATCCTGCCACGCGTTGCCGCGCAGCTGGACGTTGACCAGATCTCCGAGATCATCGCCGTGGTCAGCGCTGACACCTTCCAGCGTCCGATCTACGCCGGTAACGCCATCGCGACCGTACAGTCCAACGCTGCAGTGAAAGTGATCACCGTGCGTGCCACCGGTTTCGACCCGGTTGCCGCT
>NZ_JALJRO010000030.1:0-49136 GCF_024519635.1 Pseudomonas sp. Pse1 | reverse complement strand
CATACATGCACCTCTTACTCATGTTATGCCCGAACACAAAATTTCTGACACCCCCGCCGCCCGACAAAAAAACACATTGAAAGTCCTGTAGGCCAAGATCTGAATAGCCCGTAAATCCCCTACAGGAGCCGTCCACATACACCGTATTGCCGCGCTCCGGCGCCACTCCCTATAGTTGGCGAACGCTTCCCGGAACCCTGCACATGACAAGCCTGACGCCTCCTAACGAGCGCTATAAGCCCCTGACAGCAAACGCGGGCGATGCCCCGGTACTCGTCATCGATACCCAGGCCAACAGCCTAGATTTGCTTGAGGCCGCCCAGCAACGCGTCCGCGCCGCCAGCGAGCTATTGGAAACCCTCTACTGCCTGTGCTTCAACCAGGCTGATGGCAAGGACTTGGCACATGTCGTCAGTGCGTTATACCTGCTGACCCAGGATGGCAGCGACTTGCTGGATGTAGTTCAGCAGCAACTATCAACACCCTAAAAACAGTCATAACCAGACGAAAAACTGACCGTGCCAGACTCGATCATTCCCGCAGGAATGATTCACTCTACTCAATGTCGGACCAAAGGAAGCTTTCAGTGGCCACGCTGGACCCGTTCATCACCCGCCGCCGAGCGCTGCGCAGCAACCTGGGCGACACCCCGATTCTGCTGATCGACACCGAAGCCGATCCACAGGACATCCTGGAAGTCGCCCTGCAACGCATCCGCGCTGCCAGCGACCTGCTCGACGCCCTGCACCGCCAATCCTTCAGCCACGCAGACATCAAGGACATCTCCCATCTCACCCGTGCCCTGCGCCTGCTGACGCTGGACGGCCGCGACCTGTTGCAAGTCGCCCAGCAGCGCTTGCTCGACTGGCAGGCCTCGAGCTGACGACCAGGCTTTGCACCCGGCCTCACCACGCTCTACCATCCAGCCTTACCCCGGACGGATAGCACCATGAATCTCGCTCCCCACTTCCCCGACGACCGCGCCATGCACCTGCTCATGCAGCTGCTGCACGAAGAGCTCGGCCTGCCCGAACGCAAAACCATCAGCCTCGGCACCTGCGTCAATTTCGACCTTGGCTGTGACGGCGCCGACGCCCGGCAGTTGATGGAAGCCCTGGAAGAACAGTTCGATGTCGATCTGAATGACTTCGACAGCCATCGCTACTTCCACCCCGAAGGCCAGGACCTGTCGCTCAAACGCCGCGCCAAGGGGCGTGGCGAAAAGCTGCCGATGACCATTGGCATGCTTTATCAACTGATCAAGACCCAGCACTGGGATACCGCAGAACTGGAGCGCCTGTAATGATGCAGGCAAAAAAAAACCGCCTCGAAAGGCGGTTTTTTCAGTGCATCAGACTAACGCTTACAACTGCGGACCCGCAGCCTTGATCGCGTCGCTCACGTCGAACTTCTTGAAGTTCTCGATGAACAGGCCAGCCAGTGCTTTGGCGGCTTCGTCGTAGGCAGCTTTGTCAGCCCAGGTGGTGCGCGGGTTCAGCAGCTCGGTCTCAACACCCGGCACGGCTTTTGGCACGTCGAGGTTGATGGTGCCCAGGTGCTCGGTCTCTGCACCGACCAGTGCGCCGCTCTGGATCGCTGCAATCACTGCACGGGTAGTCGGGATGCTGAAACGCTTGCCCGAACCATAGCCGCCACCGGTCCAGCCAGTGTTGACCAGGTAGACCTTGGAGTTGAAACCGCGGATGCGCTTGATCAGCAGTTCAGCGTATTCACCAGCCGGACGCGGGAAGAACGGAGCGCCGAAGCAGGTGGAGAAGGTCGACTTGATGCCGCTGCCCGAACCCATTTCAGTCGAGCCCACCAGAGCGGTGTAGCCGGACAGGAAGTGGTAGGCCGCTTGTTCTTCGTTGAGGATCGACACGGGCGGCAGGACGCCGGTCAGGTCGCAAGTCAGGAAGATCACCGCGTTCGGCTCGCCACCCAGGTTCGCTTCCGAACGCTTGGCAACGTGCTCCAGCGGGTACGCCGCACGGCTGTTCTGGGTCAGGCTGACATCGTTGTAGTCGGCGTGCTTGGCATCATCGATAACGACGTTTTCCAGGACCGCACCGTGCTTGATGGCTTTCCAGATGACCGGCTCGTTCTTCTCGGACAAGTCGATGCACTTGGCGTAGCAGCCGCCTTCGATGTTGAAGACAACGCCTTCGCCCCAACCGTGCTCGTCGTCACCGATCAGGTAACGACTTTCGTCAGCCGACAGGGTGGTCTTGCCAGTGCCGGACAGACCGAAGAACAGGGTCACGTCACCCTCTTCACCGATGTTGGCGGCACAGTGCATTGGCAGTACGTCGGCAGCCGGCAGCAGGAAGTTCTGCACCGAGAACATGGCTTTCTTCATTTCACCGGCGTAGCGCATGCCGGCAATCAGCACTTTCTTCTGCGCGAAGTTGAGGATCACGCAGCCGTCGGAGTTAGTGCCGTCACGCTCTGGCACGCACTCGAAGTTGGCAACGTTGAGGATTTGCCACTCTTCACGGCCAGCCGGGTTGTACTGGGCCGGGTTGATGAACAGGCAACGACCGAACAGATTCTGCCAGGCAGTCTGGGTGGTCATCTTCACGGCCAGGTAGTGGTCCGCTGCCGCACCTACATGCACATGGGAAACGAAATGCTCTTGAGCGTTGTTGAACGCTTCAACGCGGTCCCACAGGGCATCGAACTTGTCGGCCGGGAACTTGCGGTTGATTGGGCCCCAAGCGATGGCATCCTGAGTGCTTGGCTCTTCAACGATGAAACGGTCAACTGGCGAACGGCCGGTACGGTGACCGGTGCGAACTACCAGTGCGCCAGTATCGGCAAGCTCGCCTTCACCACGATTGAGGGCTTCTTTAACCAGATCATCAACACTCAGATCGGTGTACACGGCGTTATTGGCTTGCGTCATGAGGTTCCCCGTCGGCCATTGGCCGAGTGCTCCGAACGTTTTGTAGTAGAAAGTCCTGCACTACTACCGTGAAAAAAGTGGGCCGGATTATGCCAGAAAAGCCTGAAAAGAGTAGAGTCCTCCCGTCAGTACGGCGCAAATCCGGCGCAAAGCAGTGAATTCACCTGTGCTGAAGCGTTTTAGTGCCGAGTATCCGATGGCGTATCCACGCCCGCTCCGGAGAACAATTGAGCGATATCGGCCGAATCGAACAGGTAGCGCTGGTTGCAGAACTGGCAATCGATCTCGATGTTGCCACCATGTTCGACGACCAATGCCTGAGCATCTTCCTGCCCCAGGCTGACCAATGCATTGCCCGAACGCTGACGCGAACAGCTGCAATGGAAACGCAACTTCTGCACATCGAACAGGCGTACCTGCTCTTCGTGATACAGGCGATGCAGAACGGTTTCGTTGTCCAGGCTCAACAGCTCGTCTGCCTTCAGCGTGCCGCCCAGGGCCGTCAGATGCTGCCAACTGGCGGCGCGATCTTCTTCATCCTTCAGGCGATCGGCCGGCAGTTGCTGCAGCAGCATGCCGCGGGCGCGACGGCCGTCGGCGCACAGCTGAATGCGCGTGCCAATCTGCTGGGACATGACGAAGTAGTTGGTGAAGCAATCGGACAGGGTTTCACCATCCAGATCGACGACGCCCTGGTAGCGTTGGCCATGTTGCGGGTCGACGGTCAAGGTCAACGAGCCTTCCGGCATCATGTCGGCGAGTGTCGCGCCTGCAGCAATCTTCGCTTCGTCATAGCGCGCCAGACCACGGATTTCACGCTCACTGGAACACTCGATCATCAGCAGCGGAATCGGCCCTTCGGAACGCGCCTGGAGAATCAGCAGGCCATCGAACTTGAGGGTGCCAACCAGCAACGCAGCAGCCGCCATCAGTTCGCCGAGCAACTGCGCAACCGGCTCCGGGTAGGGGTGTTTGGCGAGGACTTCGGCGTAGCTACGCTCCAACGCAACGAGCTCGCCGCGGGTGTCGCTGTCATCGAAGATGAAGCGTTGGGTGAAGTCGGTATCCGGTAGATCAGTCATAGGTCTAGGTATCTGAAGTAATGACAAAATATGTCCAAGGGCTGAAAATCACGACATCGCACTATTTTGGTGCGTGATTTTTTGCCATGGGAGGCATTTTATGAACAATCCGAGTCTGTTCCAAGCAAGGTGGAACCTCGGCCGATTGACGCTGTGTAATTTGATCCCGCTCGCTTTACTGAGTTTCTGGTTATGGCCTGCGGGACAAATGCTGTGTGTAATTTTCGACGAATGGCTTTTTCATCTGCTCAACGATCCGCTGGCGACCAGTGCCAGCTGGCTGCATATCTGGGCAATCGCCAGTCTGCGCCCCTTCGACGCAATAGTCGGCGTCATCCTCCTGGCGCTGCTGATACGCGGCAACTGGGTGTTCAAAGCCAGTGATGTGCGCCGGGCTTTCTTCGGTTTCTTCGCCATCCTGCTGTTGATGCTGGTGATCCGCACGCTGTTCTCCAAAGTCGCCGCCCACCTGGGCTGGCAGCATCAGAGCCCGTCGATGGTGATCGCCGGCGCTGTACAAATGAGCGACTACTTCCCGGGCCTGGAAAAAACCTGGGAGCTCAAGGACCGCTCCAGTCAGAGCTTCCCTGGCGATCATGCGTCCGTACTGATTATCTGGGCCCTGTTCATGGGCCTGTTCAGCCGCACCCTCGGGCAACGGCTGGTGATCTGGGGCCTGGCCGTCGTGTTCATGCTGCCGCGCCTGGTGGCGGGGGCACACTGGGGCCAGGACGACTACATCGGCGGCTTGTTGCTGGCGGTCTGGGCCCTGGGTTGGGGCTACTACACCCCATTCGCCGCCAAGGCGTCGGAACTGTTAATGCGGCTGACGGCACCACTTTTCAAGTTGCTGGGCGCATTACCGGTGATTTCCCGGATGAGCGTGGTGCGTAGCGCCTGACCACAGCCTTACGCCAGGATCGCATCGACAGGTCGCGATCCTGGCTGTTCAGTCCTGGGTGCTGCCCTGGAATTTGAACAGGTCACGACGTTGTTTCTTGCTTGGCTTGCCATCGGTGCTGACGCCCAGGGCTCCCGCCTTGCGCAAAGCTGCGGCGTTCTCGCGCTTGGCGATGCTGGCCTCAGTCTCGCGGTACAGGGTCTGTGCCTCCGGAGCGCCACGGCGAACAATCGAGAGGGCCTGTACGACCACCGTGCGCTCGTCGAAACCGGCGCGAATCTGAAATTCGTCACCGACTCGCGGCTCCTTGCCCGGCTTGCAGCGCTCACCCCGACAATGCACTTTGCCACTCTCGATGGCCGCCTTGGCCAGCGCGCGGGTTTTGTAGAATCGCGCCGCCCACAACCATTTATCGAGACGGACTTTGTCGTCCTCTTCGGTTTTTTGTGCCATGGGATTTCCTCATTCTGAAATATTTCTGAACTGTACTACCGTTTCTGGCGTGCCATGATTTTCACCGGCTCAGCATACAATGCGCGACCTCCTCGGACTGCGTTCGAGGGCCGGCAATCCGGGCTGTAGATATCTGTCGCCTTTTAACCACTATTCTGCGTGAATACCGCTCATTCGTCCGCGTTGCGCGGCGAGCGGGTCTCTCACCGGCTGAGCACATTTGAAGACATTTGACCATTTGACCGTTGTTGGTCTGCGCGAGTGGGTGGCCCTTCCCGACCTGGGAGTCGCCGGCCTGCGAGCGAAAATCGACACCGGCGCCAGTACCTCCAGCCTGCACGCCACGGAGATCGAACCCTTCGAACGCGACGGCGAAAAATGGGTGCGCTTTACCGCGCATCTGGGCACCGTGGTGCAACTGCGGCACCGCCGCTGCGAAGCACCGCTGGTGACCCGCAAGACCATCAAAAGCTCCAACGGCCAGGCCCAGGTTCGCTACGTGATCAGCACCACCCTGGCGCTCGGCGATCGAGTATGGCGAGTCGAGTTCACCCTCGCCTGCCGCAAGTCCATGCGTTATCGCTTGCTACTCGGCTCCAAGGCACTGATCGACGGCCATCTGGTCGTCAATCCCGGCATCAAGTACGTTCAAGACAAGCCGGTGTTCCCGGTGTCCAATCTTTCCCCCACAGGTGTTGCATGAAGATCGCTGTGCTTTCGCGGAACCCGCGTCTGTATTCCACTCGTCGTTTGGTTGAAGCCGGGACCGAGCGCGGGCATGAGATGGTGGTGATCGACACCCTGCGCGCCTATATGAACATCGCCAGTCACAAGCCGCAGATCCACTATCGGGGCAAACCCCTGGAAGGCTTCGACGCAGTGATTCCACGGATCGGCGCATCGGTGACGTTTTATGGCTGCGCGGTTTTGCGCCAGTTCGAAATGATGGGGGTGTTCCCGCTCAACGAATCAGTGGCGATTGCCCGCTCGCGAGACAAATTGCGCTCACTGCAATTGCTCTCACGCCGTGGCATTGGCTTGCCGGTGACCGGCTTTGCCCACTCCCCGGACGACATTCCCGACCTGATCGATATGGTCAACGGCGCGCCACTGGTGATCAAGGTCCTGGAAGGCACCCAGGGCATTGGCGTGGTGTTGTGCGAAACGGCGACTGCGGCGGAGTCGGTGATCGAGGCGTTCATGGGCCTCAAGCAGAACATCATGGTCCAGGAGTACATCAAGGAAGCGGGTGGCGCCGACATTCGCTGCTTCGTGGTCGGCGACAAGGTCATCGCCGCGATGAAACGCCAGGCCAAACCCGGCGAATTCCGCTCCAACCTGCACCGTGGTGGTAGCGCCAGTCTGATCAAGATCACCCCGGAAGAACGCATGACCGCATTGCGTGCCGCCAAGGTGATGGGCCTGTCAGTGGCCGGTGTGGATATCCTGCGCTCCAATCACGGCCCTCTGGTCATGGAGGTCAATTCGTCTCCCGGCCTGGAAGGCATCGAAACCACCACTGGCAAGGATGTGGCGGGAATCATCATTCAGCACCTGGAGAAAAACGGCGGGCCGAATATGACCAGAACAAAAGGAAAAGGATAAGGATAAGAGCAGCTGTGAGCTTTTAGCTGCAAGCAAGGGCCGTACGCGTCGCTCATTCCAGGCGCGGACTGCCTTTGCTCCTGACTTGCAGCTTGTCGCTTGAAACTCACCTCTGCTTTTAAACCGCATCCCTGGGCAACATCAGCCCCAGCGGCAATCGCACCCGCGCTTCGAGGCCGCCACCGGAGCGGTTGCGCAGTTCGACATTGCCGCCATGCATCGCCGCAATACGCTTGACGATGGCCAGGCCCAGCCCGGTACCTTTGCCGCCCCGGGCGCGGTCGCCACGGGTGAACGGGTTGAAGATCGCCTCCAGCTCCGACGGATCGATGCCCGCCCCACGGTCCAGCACGCTCAGCACTACGTAAGGCGCGCTGACGTCGCCCGAGACGTAGGCCGCTACCTCCACACCGCTACCGGCATGGTTCAAGGCGTTGCCAATCAGATTGTTGAGCAGGCGTTTCATCGATACCCGGCGCAGCGGAAATGGCTGGATCGGCTCCAGACGCAGACGTACGCGCTCTTCGTTCTGGTTGTAGGGCGCCGCCACCTCGCGTACCAGGTCACTGAGGTCGACCTCCTCCACCGACTCGTCACGACCGTCACGGATAAACGCGAGGAACTGGTCGAGGATCGCGTCCATGTCCTCGATATCGCGCACCATATCGTCCGTCAGATCGCTGCGGTTACCCATCAACTCCAGCGACAGGCGCAAGCGAGTAAGCGGCGTGCGCAGGTCATGGGAGACCCCCGCCAGCATCAACTCGCGTTCACGCCCGGCCTGCTCGACATCCTCAGCCATCTGGTTAAAGGCGCGATACACCTCGGCCATCTCGCTAGGCGTATCACTGATCGGTAGGCGCACACTGCGCCCCTGGCCCAGTTGCCTGGCCGCATTCACCAGGCGCTTGAGTGGCTGGTTGAGCTGGCTGACGAAAATCCACGCCGAAGCGGTGGATAACAAACCAATGGCCAGGAACCAGCCCAGCACGCTCCAGATTTTCTGCCCGCGCAGCGGATGCGGATACAGCGGCACCTTCAGCCAGCCGTCCCCGAGGCTCGGCGCCCGCACCCAGAGGGCGGGAGGGGCGTGCATGCGCAAGCGCACTTCGGTGTCGCCACCCAGTTCGGCCTGCATCTGCCGCTGATAGATCTCGCTGTATGGCCAGTGCTGCTCGCCTTCGGGCACGCCTGCGCCAACCACGCGGATCAATCCGGCGGCGTCGGCAATTTTGGTTCGGTTGTCTTCATCGGCTGCCCAGTAGGCACGCAGGGTCAGCGCGACGCCGTGGCTGTATTGACGGTCCACCAGCACGTCCTCGTTCATCAACAGATAAACCAGGGTCAGCGCCTTGGAAAACAGCACGACGATCAGCACCAGCCAGAGGGTGCGGGAGAAGAAACTCTGGGGAAACCACACGGGGGTTTTCATGGGAGGCAGCTACACATTTTGCATGAGCGAGAGAGCCTCGCAGAATTGCGGACCGCGAATCAACCGGATAACGCATTATCCGGCGGACCCGCTCCTACAAATCGCCCATCACTTGGTCGCGGTACCGTCCGGAACGAACACGTAACCCACGCCCCAGACTGTCTGGATGTAGCGTGGTTTCGATGGATCAGGCTCGATCATCCGGCGCAGGCGGGAGATCTGCACGTCGATGGAGCGCTCCAGGGCGTCCCACTCACGGCCACGGGCCAGGTTCATCAACTTGTCGCGGGTCAGCGGCTGGCGAGCGTTCATCACCAGCGCCTTGAGCACGGCGAATTCGCCGGTGGTGAGCATGTGCACTTCATCGCCGCGCTTGAGCTCGCGAGTCGCCAGGGACAGCTCGTAATCACCGAAGGTAACGCTCTCGTCCTCGCTACCCGGTGCGCCCGGCACAGGAGCCGATTGGCGACGCAGGACGGCCTTGACGCGCGCCACCAGTTCATCCGGGTTGAATGGCTTGGGCAGGTAATCGTCGGCGCCCAGTTCCAGGCCCTTGATACGGTTCAGCTCATCGTTGCCCTTGGCGGTCAACATGATGATCGGGATCTGGTTGTTCTCCCTACGCAGGCGGCCGCAGGCCGTGAGGCCATCTTCGCCCGGCATCATTACGTCGAGAACAACCAGGTTGAACACTTCACGTGCCAGCAGGCGGTTCATCTGTTCGGTGTTGGGCACCGTGCGGGCGCGATAACCCTTGCCGACGAGAAAACGCTCCAGCAGGCTGCTCAGCCCCGGATCGTCGTCAACAATAAGAATTTTTTCGCCTTCAGCAGTTTGTGCAGTGCTGCTCATTGGATGCTCCTTTGATCTCGGCGCGCATTATGGCGTAGCTGCCGTTATACGTACCGTGTGCATTGTTAGCAGATTTTTCCTCTACCGCCACTCTGACAGGCATTGTGCCTACAGGTCGGGATGCCCCCCGAAGCACGGAACGCTGGTTATAATGCGCGGCGTTTTGTGTCAGGCAACGTCAGATCGTTGCTGCCCCTGGCGACTTTTTATTTTTCATCGCCGGGCAGTAATTGTTCGATTTCACGGGTCAATGGGCTGCCTTTGATCCAGGTAGCGGCGCAGGCCAGGCCGCTCAACCAGACTCGCCGGGCCTTGATCCCTGTGCCCGCGAGCCTGCTTTCACAATTTGTCAGGTGGTTTTATGGACAGCATCAACAGCCGCATCGCCGAGGAACTCGGTGTCCGCCCACAACAGGTCGAAGCGGCCGTCGCGCTACTCGATGAAGGCTCCACGGTGCCCTTCATCGCCCGCTACCGGAAAGAAGTGACCGGCAGCCTCGACGATACGCAACTGCGTCATCTGGAAGAGCGCCTGCGCTACCTGCGAGAACTCGACGAACGGCGCATCAGCATCCTGGCCAGCATCCAGGAGCAGGGCAAACTGACCCCGCAACTGGAACGGGACATCAAGCTCGCCGACACCAAGACCCGTCTTGAAGACTTGTACCTGCCATACAAGCAAAAGCGTCGCACCAAGGGCCAGATCGCCCTGGAAGCCGGCCTCGGCGAGCTGGCCGACGGTCTGTTCAACGACCCGAGCCTGACCCCGGATGTCGAAGCGGCGCGCTTCGTCGATGCCGAAAAAGGTGTCGCCGACGTCAAGGCTGCCCTTGAAGGCGCCAAGTACATCCTCATGGAGCGCTTCGCCGAAGACGCCAGCCTGCTCGACAAACTGCGCAGCTACCTGAAGCAGGAAGCCACCCTCAGCGCCCGCGTCATTGCCGGCAAGGAAGAGGAAGGCGCCAAGTTCCGCGATTACTTCGAACACGATGAACCGCTGAAAAGCATGCCGTCGCACCGCGCGCTGGCGATTTTCCGTGGGCGCAACGAAGGCATCCTCAGTTCGGCGCTGAAAGTCGGCGATGAACTGCCAGGCACCATGCACCCATGCGAAGGCATGATCGGCCAGCAGTTCGGCATCTCCAACCAGAATCGCCCGGCGGACAAATGGCTGTCGGAAGTGGTGCGCTGGACCTGGAAGGTCAAGCTCTACACCCACCTGGAAACCGATCTGCTGGGCGAACTGCGCGATGGCGCCGAAGCCGAGGCGATCAACGTCTTCGCCCACAACCTGCATGACCTGCTGCTGGCGGCTCCGGCCGGTCCACGCGCCACCCTGGGCCTCGACCCGGGCCTGCGTACCGGCTGCAAGGTCGCGGTGGTCGACGCCACCGGCAAGCTGCTCGACCACGCCACGGTCTACCCGCACGTGCCGCACAACAAGTGGGACCAGACCATCGCCGTGCTCGCGGCCCTGTGCGCCAAGCACTCCGTCGACCTGATCGCCATCGGCAACGGCACCGCCAGCCGGGAAACCGACAAGCTGGCCGCCGACCTGATCAAGAAATACCCGGCGATGAAAATGACCAAAGTCATGGTCTCCGAGGCCGGTGCTTCGGTGTATTCGGCGTCCGAGTTGGCGTCCAAGGAATTCCCCGACCTCGACGTGTCGATCCGTGGCGCGGTGTCGATTGCCCGTCGCTTGCAGGATCCACTGGCCGAGCTGGTGAAAATCGATCCGAAATCCATTGGTGTTGGCCAGTACCAGCATGACGTGTCGCAGCTGAAACTGGCGCGCGGCCTGGATGCAGTCGTCGAAGACTGCGTGAACGCCGTCGGCGTCGACGTCAACACTGCGTCCGTGGCGCTGCTGGCACGCATCTCCGGGCTCAACGCGACCCTGGCGCAGAATATCGTCAGTCACCGTGACGAACATGGCGCGTTCAAAACCCGTGCAGCGCTGAAAAAAGTCGCACGCCTGGGTGAAAAAACCTTCGAACAGGCCGCCGGCTTCCTGCGCGTGATGAATGGCGACAACCCGCTGGACTCGTCCGCGGTTCACCCGGAAGCCTACCCGCTGGTGCAGCGCATTGCCGCCGAGACCGACCGCGACATTCGCTCGCTGATCGGCGACAGCGGTTTCCTCAAGCGCCTGGACCCGAAAAAGTACACCGACGAAACCTTCGGCTTGCCGACGGTCACCGACATTCTGCAAGAGCTGGATAAACCCGGCCGCGATCCGCGCCCCGAGTTCAAGACCGCTGAGTTCCAGGAAGGCGTCGAAGACCTCAAGGACCTGCAACCGGGGATGATTCTGGAAGGTGTGGTAACCAACGTGACGGCCTTTGGTGCCTTCGTCGATATCGGCGTGCATCAGGACGGTTTGGTACATATCTCCGCGCTATCCGAGAAGTTCATCAAGGACCCGCGTGAAGCGGTGAAGGCCGGCGACGTGGTCAAGGTCAAGGTCATGGAAGTCGACATCCCACGCAAACGCGTGGGTCTGTCGATGCGCATGAGCGACACCCCGGGCGAGAAGGTCGACGGTGCCCGTGGTGCCCGTCCTGGCTCGGCGCCCCGTCAATCGCAGGGCAACGCGCCACGCAAGGAAACCACGGCGGCAGCACCGAGCAACAACGCGATGGCTTCGCTGTTCGCCAACGCCAAACAGTTGAAGAAGCGCTGATGGAAATCCCTGCCGGGTACACCGAAAGCGCCTTTTTCAAGTTGCTGGGTTGCCGCTTGCACAGCCTCGAAACCGGGGTTGCACAAGTGGCCCTGGAGTGGGTGCCGGAGCTGCGCAACCGTGCCGGGAAACTGCACGGCGGTGCCCTGTTCAGCCTGGTGGACATTGCCATGGGGCTGGCCTGTTCCAGTTCCCATGGTTTTGACCAGCAGAGCGCGACCATCGAGTGCAAGATCAACTACATCCGCGCCGTCGCCGACGGCGAGGTGCTGTGCACGGCCCGGGTAATTCACCCCGGCCGGCGCACGCTGGTGGTCGAGGCCGATGTGACCCAGGGCGACAAATTGGTCGTAAAAGCACAAGGCACGTTCGCTGTCCTGTAGCTAGCCGTCATCAATTTGGGTTAATTTCGGTGCTGTGACCGCAGCACCGGGATTTTCTGTGGGAGCGAGCCTGCTCGCTCCCACAATGGTTTTGATGAGTCGAAAAACAAGGCGAAAACGCCAGTTTCTACTTCACCCTTGTAGACCGTCCGGCCCACCCCCATATTGGGGCGACTGACGCGTGAAGGAATCCAACTTGAGCGAACTTCTCAACCGCCGCCTGGCTCTGCTCGGCGAGCGCGCCCACCTCTCTCTGCTCGAGCAGTGTCTTCACGGAATTGAACGTGAATGCCTGCGCGTGACCGAGGAAGGTCGCCTGGCGCAAACGCCGCACCCTGAAAGTCTGGGTTCCGCGCTGACCAACGAACAGATCACCACCGACTATTCCGAGTCGCTGCTGGAGTTCATCACGCCCGCCCTGCCCGACCCGGCCGACACCCTGGCGAGCCTGGACAGCATTCATCGCTTTGCCTACAGCAAACTCGGCAACGAGTACCTGTGGAGTCCATCGATGCCGTGCCCGTTGCCGGCCGAGGAAGACATCCCGATCGCCTACTACGGCACCTCCAATATCGGGCAGCTCAAGTACGTGTACCGCAAGGGCCTGGCCCTGCGCTACGGCAAGACCATGCAGTGCATTGCCGGGATTCACTACAACTTCTCGCTGCCGGAAAAGCTCTGGCCCCTGCTCAAGCAGGAAGAAGGTTTCGTTGGCAGCGACCGCGATTATCAGTCGGTCGCCTACATTGCCCTGATCCGCAACTTCCGCCGCTACAGCTGGCTGCTGATGTACCTGTTCGGCGCCTCGCCGGCACTCGACGCCGGTTTCCTGCGCGGTCGTGCGCATCAGTTGGAGCAACTGGACGCCGACACCCTGTACCTGCCCTACGCCACCAGCCTGCGCATGAGCGACCTGGGTTACCAGAGCAACGCCCAGGCCGGCCTGACGCCGTGCTACAACGACCTGAACAGCTACACCGACAGCCTGCGCAAGGCCGTCGCCACGCCGTACCCGCCCTACGTCGAAGTCGGCACGCACAAGGACGGTGAGTGGGTGCAACTCAACACCAACATCCTGCAGATCGAAAACGAGTACTACTCCAACATCCGCCCGAAACGCGTGACCTACACCGGCGAGCGGCCGATCCAGGCGCTGATGGCCCGGGGCATTCAGTACGTCGAAGTGCGCCTGCTGGACATCAACCCGTTCCTGCCGCTGGGCATCGACCTGCCGCAAGCGCGCTTCCTCGACGCCTTCCTGCTGTATTGCGCGTTGAACGACAGCCCGCTGCTGACCGGCGACACCTGCAGTAACGCCACCTCGAACTTCCTCAGCGTGGTCAAGGAAGGCCGCCGTCCGGGCCTGCAATTGCAGCGTGACGGTCAGTCAGTGGACCTCAAGGACTGGGCCAGCGAGCTATTGGAAAACATCGCACCGCTGGCGGCTTTACTGGACCAGAGCCATGGCGGCGACGCCCACAGTCAGGCCCTCGATGCACAGTTGGCGAAGGTTCGCGATTCGTCGTTGACCCCGTCTGCCCAAGTGCTGGCGGCGATGAAGCAGCACCAGCAGAGCTTCGCCCAATTCTCCCTGCACCAGAGCGAGGCCCACGCCGAGTTCTTCCGCAGCGAGCCGTTGCCGGCTGAGGAGCAGGCCAAGTTCGAAGAGCTGGCGCGCACTTCACTGCAACAGCAAAGCGAGCTGGAACAGAACGAAGTCGGTGACTTCGATGTGTTTGTCGGTTCGTACCAGGCGAGCATCCTGGCGATCAGCAACTAGCGGTTGAAGGTCCTGCGGACCTCTATCGCGGGAGACCGCTCCCACAGGCTTACAGTGGACCTGTGGGAGCGGTCTCCCGCTTGCGGTTGCCCGCGAAGACAGCACAGCGGACCTTCCTGAAAAACTTCCTCACATAAGCTAATTCGAAAAGGTTATTTATTTTCGGATTCTTAGATCATTTAGTCTCATTACTCGCCGAAACCCCGGCCGCCTGATGAGACCTCGATCATGAAACGACACTTCCCCCTACGCCTCCTGGCGGCCGCGTCCCTGGCGGCTGCAAGCTTCTTCGTTCAAGCGGCAGACTTCACCGTCGCCTACCAGACCACCGTTGATCCGGCCAAAGTGGCCCAGGCCGACGGCAGCTATGAAAAAGCCACCCAGGCCAAGATTGACTGGCGCAAATTCGACAACGGTGCTGACGTGATCACTGCCATCGCCTCGGGCGATGTGCAGATCGGTTACCTCGGTTCCAGCCCGCTGACCGCCGCCATTACCCGCAAAGTACCGGTGCAGACCTTCCTCATTGCCACCCAGATCGGCGCCGCTGAAGCGCTGGTTGCTCGTGACGGTGCCGGGATCAACACCCCGCAAGACCTGATCGGCAAGAAAATCGCCGTGCCCTTTGTCTCCACCGGTCACTACAGCCTGCTGGCCGCGCTCAAGCATTGGAACATCGACCCGTCGAAAGTCACCGTGCTCAATCTCGCCCCTCCTGCAATCATCGCTGCGTGGAAACGCGGTGACATCGACGCCACTTACGTCTGGGACCCAGCGCTGGGCGTCGCCAAGGAAAACGGCAAGGTGCTGATCACTTCCGGTGAACTGGCCAAATTCGGCGCGCCGACCTTCGATGCCTGGATCGTGCGCAAAGACTTCGCAGAGAAACACCCGGAGATCGTCAGCGCTTTCGCCAAGGTCACCCTCGATGCCTACGCCGATTACCGCAAAGACCCACAAGCCTGGCTGACCAATCAAGGCAACGTCGACAAGCTGGTGAAACTTTCCGGCGCCAAGGCCAGCGATATCCCGCTGCTGTTGCAGGGCAACGTCTACCCGTTGGCCGCTGACCAGGTCATCAGCCTCGGCGCGCCGACCACCAAAGCCATCACCGACACCGCCGCATTCCTCAAGGAACAAGGCAAGGTCGAGGCCGTCCTGCCGGACTACGCGCCGTACGTCAGCGCCAAGTTCATCCCCAACTGATCGGAGCGCCCTGCGATGGCCTTGCTACAACTGGAGCGCATCAGCGCACAGTACCCAGGTAACCCGGAACCGGTACTGGCGGATATTTCCCTGACCCTGGGGCCTCAGCAACTGCTGGTCGCCCTCGGCCCATCCGGAAGTGGCAAGACCTCGCTGTTGAACCTGATCGCCGGCTTCGTCGAACCCAGCGCCGGGCGGATCACCCTGGATGAGGTACAGGTCAAAGGCCCGAGCGCCGAACGCGGCGTCGTGTTTCAGGACGACGCCTTACTGCCCTGGCAGGATGTTCTGGCCAACGTTGCTTTCGGTCTGGAACTGGCCGGAATACCCCGTGCGCAACGTGAGGCCCGCGCCCGGGAAATGCTCGCCCTGGTCGACCTCGCCGGCTATGACAGTCGGCGTATCTGGCAGCTTTCCGGCGGGCAGAAACAGCGCGTCGGCCTGGCGCGCGCCCTGGCCGCCGATCCACGTGTGTTGCTGATGGACGAACCTTTCGGCGCTCTCGACGCTTTCACCCGCGAACAGATGCAGGAGTTGCTCCTGCAAGTCTGGCGGCGCACTTGCAAGCCAGTGTTTTTGATTACCCACGACATCGAAGAAGCGGTGTTCCTCGCCACTGACCTGATTCTACTGGCGCCCAATCCTGGACAGATCGTCGAACGGCTGCAACTGGATTTCGGCCAGCGCTATGCCGCCGGCGAATCGGCCCGCGCGATCAAATCCGACCCACGTTTTATCGAAACCCGCGAGCACGTCCTGGCCCGTGTGTTCTCGCAACGCAGCGCCGCCCAGCGGCAGGAGCGCGCATGAGCACTTATGAAATCAGCAGCGCAGCGGCGCCGACCACAGCTCCATCGCGCCCGGGCCGACGCAGCCTGAATATTCGCTGGATCAGCATCCTGACGCTGATCAGCCTGATTGCCCTGTGGTGGGCGGTGACCGCCACCGGCCTGATCGAACCGCTGTTCCTGCCGCCGCCCTCGGCCGTTGTGCAAAAAGGCTGGATGCTGGCGACCAGCGGCTACATGGACTCGACACTGTGGCAGCACCTCGCCGCCAGTCTCCAACGTATCGGCCTGGGCCTCGGCTTTGCGGTACTGACCGCAGTGCCGGTGGGTATTGCCATCGGCCACAACCGTATCGCCCGTGGCGTGCTCGATCCGCTGATTGAGTTCTACCGGCCGATTCCGCCACTGGCCTACCTGCCGTTGATCGTGATCTGGTGCGGTATCGGCGAGCTGTCCAAGGTGCTGCTGATTTACCTGGCGATCTTCGCCCCTATTGCCATCGCAACCGCGACCGGGGTGCGCACCGTTGACCCGGCGAAATTGCGCGCCGCGCAGTCACTGGGCGCCACCCGCAGCCAGTTGATCCGCCATGTGATTCTGCCCAGCGCCCTGCCGGACATTTTAACCGGCGTGCGCATCGGCCTGGGTGTCGGCTGGTCGACCCTGGTCGCCGCCGAACTGATCGCCGCCACCAGCGGCCTCGGCTTCATGGTGCAGTCGGCGGCGCAGTTCCTGGTCACCGATGTAGTGGTGCTAGGGATCCTGGTGATCGCGCTGATCGCCTTTGCCATGGAAATGGGCCTGCGCGCCCTGCAACGCAAGCTGGTGCCATGGCACGGCCAGAGCCATTGAGTTGCACCCTGCCCCCCTTGTAGGAGCGAGCCGGCTCGCTCCTACAGTTTGTAATGAAGAGAATCCCATGAGCAGCCTGACCATCACCCCACTCAGCAGTGCCCTCGGCGCGCAGATCGGCGGCGTCGACATTGCCCAGCCGCTGAACGTCGAACAACGCGACACCATCGAGCAAGCCCTGCTCAAGCATCAAGTGCTGTTCTTCCGTGATCAGCCCGTCACCCCGGAACAGCAGGCGCGGTTCGCCGCCAACTTTGGTGACCTGCACATTCACCCGATCTACCCTAACGTCCCGGAACAGCCGGAAGTGCTGATCCTCGACACCGCCGAAACCGACGTGCGCGACAATGCCGTGTGGCACACCGACGTGACCTTCCTGCCGACTCCGGCGTTAGGGGCGGTGCTCAGTGCCAAGCTGTTGCCCGAGTTTGGTGGCGATACCTTGTGGGCCAGTGGCATTGCCGCCTATGAGGCATTGTCCGAGCCGTTCAAGAGTTTGCTGCAGGGCCTGACCGCGACCCACGACTTCGTCAAATCCTTCCCGCTGGAGCGCTTTGGCAGTACCCCGCTAGCCCTCGCCCAGTGGGAAGCCACGCGCAAGAAAAATCCGCCACTGTCGCACCCGGTCATCCGCACCCATCCAGTGAGCGGACGTCAATCGCTGTTCGTCAATGAGGGCTTCACCACCCGCATCAACGAGCTGTCGGAGACCGAAAGCGAGTCGGTCCTCAAGCTATTGTTCGCCCACGCCACCCGCCCGGAGTTCACCATCCGCTGGCGCTGGCAAACTCATGACGTGGCTTTCTGGGACAACCGGGTGACCCAGCATTTTGCCGTTGACGATTACCGTCCGGCACGCCGGGTGATGCACCGCGCCACGGTGTTGGGCGACGTGCCGTTCTAACTTTTCGGACTGTGCGCCTGAACGCCGCCTATGCTCGTTAGACGGCACAGGAGCGCTCGCCCATGCACACCACCATCATCATCGCGTTCGGCCTGATTCTGCTGGCGCTGATGCTATTCATCGGCCAGCAACTGGGCTTCACGCCCGAGGTCCGGACCTACAGTTTCATCCTGCTGTGGCTGGCGCTGACGACGATCAACGGCGCCATCGGCGTGAAAATCGCCGAGCGCTCGCTGCGCGACGATCTGATGACCGGGTGCATGGTGTTTGCCGTACCGGTGGCCACCCTGGTGCTGTACATGGCCTTGACGGCCAACACCTGAGCAGCCCCGGCACTCGCTCAACGCACCAGATGCAGGAACTGCATGTGCCGCTCGTACTGGTCGAGGATGTCGTTGATGATCTGCTCCTTGGTGTAGCCCATCAAATCGTAATCCTGACTGCCTTCGCTCAAATGCACCTCAGCCCGGTAGTAGCGCCGATTGCGCAGTTCCTTGGGCCCCATCCCGCCACGGGCAAAGGACGGCGTGAAGTAGCCGCGCATCTGCACCTGGTAAATGAACGGATGCTGGTCGCCATGGCCGATCTCCAGGCTGACGCTGTCGTTGGCCGGGTCGGGCTGCGCGATCACGTTCAAGCCCTTCTCGACAAACACCGCTGTGACCTCCTCGATGGCCGGGCGCACCGTCGTGTCGAGGAAGCGATAGACCTCGTCGCGCGACGGGAAGTGCACCGCCTGGCTCAAGCGCTGGCGCCAGCCGCCCTTGCCCCGACGCGAAGCCGAGACCGGCGCCAGCGAATGCATCTGCGCGATTTTCTTCTGCGACTCGAGATAGAACGCCTTGTGCAGCCCCCACATCATCAGCAGCAGAATCATCGAGAACGGCAATGAAGTCAGGACCACCGCCGACTTCAGCGAGTCGATGCTGCCGGCGAACAACAGGGCACTGGTGACCAGCGCCGTCATCGCGCCCCAGAACACCCGCAGCCATTTCGGTCCGTCTTCGTCGGCACTGCCGCCCCTGGCGGACAAGGTCGACAGGACCACGGTACCGGAGTCGGCCGAGGTGACGAAAAACACAAAGCTGATGAACACCGTCACGGCGATCACCGTCTTGCTCCACGGATAGGTTTCCAGCAGCAGGTAGAGGGTCATCGACGGATTGTCGATGGCCGACATGCCCAGCGCGCTCATGCCGTGATTGAGCACCTGATCGATGGCGCTGTTACCGAAGATCGACATCCACGCCAGGGTAAAGCCCAGGGGAATCAACAGCACGCCGAAGACGAATTCACGGATGGTCCGGCCGCGGGAAATGCGCGCAATGAACAGGCCCACGAACGGCGACCAGGCAATCCACCAGGCCCAATAGAACACGGTCCAGCCGCCCAGCCAGTCGCTCGGCTTGTCGTAGGCGTAGAGGTCGAAACTCTTCATCGGCAAGGCGCCGAGGTAGTCGCCGAGATTCTGGATCAGCGTATTGAGCAGGTGCTGGGTGGGGCCGGCGAACAACACGAATAGCAACAGCGCGCAGGCCAGCAGCATGTTGATGTCAGACATCACCCGCACGCCCTTGTCGACGCCGGCGACCGCGACGATGATCGCCGCGCCCATCATCAAGGTGATCAGGCCGACCTGCACCCATTGGGTATGCGCAATGCCGAACAGGTAGTCGAGCCCGGAGTTGAGGTGAAGCACGCCAAAGCCCATGTCGGCACCCAGGCCGAACACGGTGGCGATGATGCCGAAACCATCCACCGCGTAACCGATCGGGCCATTGATGCGCTTGCCGATCAGCGGGTACAGCGCTGAGCGCAGGGCCAACGGCAGGTTATGCCGGTAGGCGAAGTACGCCAGGGCCATACCGACGAAGGCAAACACTCCCCAGCCGTGCAGGCCCCAGTGCAAGAACAGGATCTGCATCGCCTGGCGCGCCGCATCGGCAGTACCGGCTTCGCCCTGGGGCGGCAGCGACAGGTGGGTCAGGGGTTCGGAAACACAGAAGAAAAACAGGGTGATGCTGATCCCGGCAGCGAACAGCATGCCAGCCCAGGACAGGTAACTGAATTCGGGTTCGTCGTGGTCGGCACCGAGCTTGATCTTGCCGTAGCCAGACAAGGCGGTGACCACCACGAAGACCAGATACAGGGTCATCGCCAGCATGTAGTACCAGCCGACCGTATTGGCCGCCCAGTCCTGTGCCGCCAGCAGCCAGGCACCGGCCTGTTGCGGAAAAGCGATGACCACCAGGCCGAAGAGCAGAATGAAGGTCGCGGCGAAGTAAAACACCGGCGGATTCATGCGGATTTGACTGTTTGCAGCAGGAGTGGATGCACTCATGTTCGGTGCACCTTTTGTGGGTGGGACGTGGCTGTAAAAATCGGACTCAGCAAAGGCAAGCCTCCTGTTGTGAGCGGGCAGCGAGCTGCCGGTTTAACTTGAATGAACGTTCAAGTTAAACATGAATAGGGGGCTAAGGACTAATCCCGGGGCTCGACGGCAGCCCCTCGCCAATCGCTATCACGCTCGCAAAGCCCCTGCTGGCAAGGGCTCGCGTCCTTTCGGCAAATACTTATTTCTGCGTCCCGTCATCGTGCTGCAGGTTGGCCTGAGTCAGGTTGCAACCGGCGGGAACGCTGCGGGTCAGCCAGACGTTGCCGCCAATGGTCGAGCCCTTGCCGATGGTGATTCGCCCGAGAATAGTCGCCCCGGCGTAAATCACCACATCGTCCTCGACGATCGGGTGACGCGGGTGACCCTTTTGCAACTGGCCGTCTTCGTCCGCCGGGAAGCGTTTGGCACCCAGGGTCACTGCCTGGTAGATGCGCACCCGCTCACCAATGATCGCGGTTTCGCCGATCACCACGCCGGTACCGTGATCGATGAAGAAACTGCGGCCGATTTGCGCGCCGGGGTGAATATCGATGCCCGTGGCCGAGTGGGCAATTTCCGAACTGATCCGCGCCAGCAACGGTAAACCGGCCCGGTACAAGTGGTGCGCCAGGCGATGGTGGATCACCGCCAGAATCCCCGGGTAGCACAGCAGCACCTCGTCGACGCTGCGCGCCGCCGGGTCGCCGTGGAAGGCCGCCAGCACATCGGTGTCCAGCAGGCTGCGCAGCGCCGGCAACGCCAGGGCGAAATCCTGGATCAGGCTGATGGCGCGTGCGTCGACTTCGCTGTCGACCTGCGCACTCTGCCGGGCGACGTAACGCAACTCCAGGCGGGCCTGGCCCAACAGCGCGTTGAGCGCCACATCCAGGGTATGCCCGACGTAGAAGTCCTCGCTTTCCTCGCGCAGGTCCACCGGCCCCAGGCGCATCGGGAACAAGGCGCCACAGAGCGCTTCGAGAATCTCCGCCATCGCCGCGCGTGAAGGCAGCTCACGGCCGCCCTGCTCGCCGCTGCTGCGACCATTCTGCGTGCGCCACTGGTCGCGGGCTGCGCGCAGTTGGCCAACGATGGTCTGTAATTGCCAATGGCTGGAACGTTCACTCACGGTCAAGACTCCTCACACGCTGCGACCGCACCATAGGGCCGCTGAAATGCCGATCACTGTACGACATCGGCTCAAAACGCGTTTAAGAACGAATTTTCCTGCTCTCAGCACTTTTGGCTATAAGTGATTGACGGTTGCCCGAGTAAATCCCCCTGCCTATAGTCCAGAGACTTCCTACAACCCGTGCGGCCCCATGATCAAACAACAGCTGGCTCGTTTTAACCGTCTGGACCTGCTCAACCACGCCACGCCCCTGGAAAAGCTCGAGCGCCTGTCGAGCTGGCTGGGCCGTGATGTCTACGTCAAGCGTGACGACCTGACGCCGCTGGCCATGGGCGGCAACAAGCTGCGCAAACTCGAATACCTCGCCGCCGATGCGTTGGCCCAAGGCGCCGACACCCTGATCACCGCCGGTGCCATCCAGTCCAATCACGTGCGCCAGACCGCAGCCATTGCCGCGAAACTGGGCCTGGGCTGCGTCGCCTTGCTGGAAAATCCGATCGCGACCGAAGACCCGAATTACCTGGGCAATGGTAATCGCCTGCTGCTGGACCTGTTCGATGCCAAGGTCGAATTGGTCGACAACCTCGACAACGCCGACCAGCAACTGCAAGCCCTCGCCGAGCGCCTGCGCAGCAACGGCAAGCAGCCTTACCTGGTGCCGATTGGCGGCTCGAACGCCTTGGGTGCCTTGGGTTATGTGCGCGCCGGCCTGGAGCTGGCCGAGCAAATCAAGGACACCGGCCTGGAGTTCGCCGCGGTGGTCCTGGCCTCGGGCAGCGCCGGTACCCACAGCGGCCTGGGCCTGGCCCTTGGCGAAGCCCTGCCGGAGTTGCCGGTGATCGGCGTTACCGTGTCGCGCAGCGATGAAGATCAACGGCCCAAGGTCCAGGGCCTGGCCGAGCGCACCGCTGAATTGCTGGGCGTGAATCTGCCGCCAGCGTTCAAAGTGCAACTGTGGGACGAGTACTTTGCCCCGCGCTACGGCGAGCCGAATGCCGGCACCCTGGCCGCCGTGAAACTCCTCGCCAGCCAGGAAGGTCTGCTGCTTGATCCGGTCTACACAGGCAAGGCCATGGCCGGTCTGCTGGATGGCATTGGCCGCCAGCGCTTCGATGAGGGTCCGATCATTTTCCTGCACACCGGCGGCGCCCCGGCGTTGTTTGCCTATGCAGATTCCTTCGCTTGAGCGGAAAGATAGTGGTTATAAGCAAGTAGTTTAATAGTATTTTCCAATCTAAAAGCGGCGTCATATAGTCCCGCCGCAGGCGCAATCGCCGCGGGACGCATACGCTGCTTTAATGCAGGATGCTGCAATCGCTCGATAACCGATGTTGCCTGCTCGATAACAAACGTCTTGATAAAAACACACAGGGGCTTGTCATGAATTTTTCCGCACTACGTCGAAATCTGCTGGTGGGTTCGCTGGGTCTGGCGCTGGGCGCCGGTCTGTTGGGGCAAGCGGTAGCGGGTGAGCAACTGCAGAAAATCAAGGACGCGGGCACGATCAACATCGGCCTTGAAGGCACCTACCCACCCTTCAGTTTCGTCGATGCCGACGGCAAGCTGACCGGTTTTGAAGTCGAGCTTTCCGAAGCCCTGGCGCAAAAACTCGGGGTCAAAGCCAAACTGCAACAGACCAAATGGGATGGCATCCTCGCCGCCCTTGAGTCCAAACGCCTGGACGCCGTGGTCAATCAGGTGACCATCTCCGAAGAGCGCAAGAAGAAGTACGACTTCTCCGAGCCCTACACCGTGTCCGGGATTCAGGCGCTGGTGCTGAAAGACAAGGCAGCCACGCTGAACATAAAGACCGCCGCTGACCTGTCTGGCAAGAAAGTCGGTGTCGGCCTGGGCACCAACTATGAGCAATGGGTTCGTGCCAACGTGCCGGGCGCTGACGTGCGCACTTACGACGATGATCCGACCAAGTTCGCCGACCTGAACAACGGCCGTACCGACGCTATTCTGATCGACCGCCTGGCTGCACTCGAATACGCCAAGAAAGCACCGAAAACTGTCGCCGCCGGTGACGCCTTCTCCCGTCAGGAAGCCGGTATTGCCCTGCGCAAAGGCGAACCTGAACTGCTGGCCGCAGTGAACAAGGCACTGGATGAACTGCGCGCCGATGGCACCCTGAAAAAGCTTTCTGAAAAGTACTTCAACGCTGACGTCACTCAATAATGGAAGCAGCTTTCCAACTCGCACTGGACTCCGCGCCCTTTCTGCTCAAGGGCGCGTACTACACGGTGATTCTCAGCCTCGGCGGGATGTTCTTCGGCCTGCTGATGGGCTTTGGCCTGGCGCTGATGCGCCTGTCACGCCTCAAGCTGGTGAGCTGGATAGCTCGCATCTACGTATCGTTCTTTCGTGGCACGCCGTTGCTGGTGCAACTGTTCGTGATCTATTACGGCTTGCCGCAACTGGGCGTCGAACTGGACCCGCTGCCGGCCGCGCTGATCGGCTTCTCCCTGAACATGGCGGCCTACGCCTGCGAGATCCTGCGTGCTGCCATCAGCTCGATCGAGCGCGGTCAGTGGGAAGCGGCGGCCAGTATCGGCATGACCCGGGCGCAAACCCTGCGCCGTGCGATCCTTCCACAAGCGGCACGCACCGCGTTGCCGCCGCTGGGCAACAGTTTCATTTCGCTGGTCAAGGACACCGCGCTGGCTGCCACCATCCAGGTGCCGGAGTTGTTCCGCCAGGCGCAGCTGATCACCGCCCGCACCTTCGAAATCTTCACCATGTATCTAGCCGCCGCGCTGATCTACTGGGTTCTGGCAACGGTGCTTTCGCACCTGCAGAACAAGCTGGAAGAGCGGGTCAATCGGCATGACCAGGAGTCCTGACCCAATGATTGTCGTGGAAAAACTGACAAAGCAGTTCAAGGGTCACGTGGTGCTCAACGGCATCGACCTTGAGATCAAGGAAGGCGAAGTGGTCGCCATCATTGGCCCCAGCGGATCGGGCAAGACCACGTTCCTGCGCTGCCTGAATTTTCTCGAAGAGCCCAGCAGCGGGCGAATCAAGGTCGGCGACATCGAGATCGATGGCAGTCGACCGCTGAGCAAACAGCAAAACCAGGTGCGCACCCTGCGCCAGCATGTGGGCTTCGTGTTCCAGAATTTCAACCTGTTCCCCCACCGCACGGCCCTGGAAAACGTCACCGAAGGGCCGCTGGTGGTAAAGAAAGTCCCTCGCGAACAAGCCTTGGCACTGGGTCGCAAGCTGTTAGCCAAGGTTGGTCTGGCGGGCAAGGAGGACGCCTACCCAAGGCGCCTGTCCGGCGGTCAACAACAACGCGTGGCCATCGCCCGGGCGCTGGCCATGGAACCCGAGGTGATCCTCTTCGACGAACCGACTTCAGCACTGGATCCGGAACTGGTGGGCGAAGTCCTGGCCACCATTCGTGGCCTGGCCGAAGAAAACCGCACCATGGTCATCGTCACCCATGAAATGGCATTTGCCCGCGACGTGGCCAATCGAGTGGTGTTTTTCGACAAAGGCGTGATCGTCGAACAGGGAGAAGCCAAAGCTTTGTTTGCCAACCCAAAAGAAGAGCGAACACGGCAGTTCCTCAGCAAGTTTCTTAACGCATGAAGCACTAAACCCTCGTCCACAACACTCTCTAAGCCCCTCATTCTCCACGGATGGAAATGACGTTTAACGAAACAATAAAGCCTGAAACCCTTCCAACTTCTCTCTGTACATCCTCACCATAAATAGATACCACTCCCTCCACCGACATGTGCCGTAACTTGGCACAGGCGCGGTTGCTTCCAGCGAGCAAAGTCCCCGCACAATCTGGCTTCCGGCCGACGCACCACGAAGAAATTGCCAGGCCTGCCGTACGCTAAACAACCCCTACATGTAAGAAAACTCTGATTATCGGAACCCCTGGCGTACTCCCAAGTTATCTCTATTGACTGCTTGTCGAGCGCACTTTTATCTATTCGTCGATGGGGTCCCAACCTGGCTTAGCAACTTCCCCACGCTTCAACCGATATGAACTAACAAACTTTCGAAATGGACTTCGCAGCGGTACTTCAAGGAGATACACCTATGACCTGCCTGTCGACCCACATTGAACTGTCGACCCCCTGCCTGGCGCAGTCTCCAGGATCAGCCATCAATCTCGCCTCAGCCGCCCATTTGCTAATCGAGATCCCGCCCTGCGCCTGTATGGACGAAGGCGACTTGATCGAATTGTTCTGGGACAACTGCTACGTCGCCTCGCGGATGCTCTGCCGCGAGGACATCGGCCACCCGGTGAGCCTGCGGATTCCGGAGAGCTTCATCCACAACGGCCAGTCGCAGGTTCACTATCGACTGATGCAGGTCGGACAGCATCCGGCAACCTCACCGGCCAGACAGCTGGAGGCCAAGCTGGACTGCCCCGGCGGCCAGCCGCTGAGTGAATGCGCCGAGGAGAATCAACGCCTGAAGCCGCTGATCATTCCGCTGATGATTGCCCGCCACGGGGTCAATGTGAACCAGATCAGGCGTGGCGTACCCCTGACCATCGCGCCTTATCTGAACATGGCAGCGCAAGACTCCATCACCCTGCGTTGGGGCGATGTGCGCATGGACCTGCCCACGATTGCGCCCGATGAGGTTGGCCAGCCCATTCATGTCTGGGTGCCGCCAGAGGTGATCAGCGAAGCCGGTGAGGACAATCGGCTCGAAGTCACCTATTGCATCCTCGACCGGGTCGGCAATAACTCACGCTGGGCCCCCAGCCGCACGCTGAAGGTCGGTGACAGCGATCCCGGCCTGAAGTCGCTGTGCCAATCCGCCCTGCGCAATGGCACCGCTCACTCGAAAAGAAAGCAACGCTGACCTTCTATGTATATTCCCAAAAGTTAGTTCATTTATTTTTTATAAGTCATTAAGGTATATAAACCGGACCACCGGACATTCTTGAATTTGATTACGCCGCATCGCGCGGCTTATCCATGAGATGTGAGGTAGGTATGGTCCGGAACCCAATCACCCCAGCCAGGGCATTGCGTGCAGCCAAGGAGTGGCAGTGATGTCCAATCTGGCCGAAGCAACTATCCAGAGCGATCTGGACGTCTCCCCGGCATTGTTGCCTGCACAGGTGCTGAGCAACGATGCCGAGGCTCTCGAAGCCGCCCGCCAACTCGCCGCAGTCGCCCGCCAGCAAGCCGCGCGACGCGATCAGCAGCGCAAATTACCCTGGGCCGAGATCGAGCAATTCACCCGCAGTGGCCTGGGCAGCATCACCCTGGGCAAGGCCTTCGGTGGCCCCGAAATTTCCCATGTCACCCTGGCTGAAGTCTTCGCGATCATCAGCGCGGCGGACCCGGCCCTGGGACAAATTCCGCAAAACCAGTTCGGCATCCTCAACCTGCTGCAGCAGGTCGCCAGCGAAGTGCAAAAACAGCAGTTGTTCCGCAGCGTGCTCGATGGCTGGCGCATCGGCAATGCCGGGCCGGAACGCGGCAGCAAGAACACCCTGGAGCTCAAGGCCCGTATCACCGCCGACGGTGATGGATTTGTCCTCAATGGCGAAAAGTTCTACTCAACGGGTGCCCTGTTCGCTCACTGGGTCGCCGTCAAGGCACTGAATGATGAAGGCCGCCAGGTGATGGCGTTCGTGCGGCGCGGTACCCCGGGCTTGCGCATTGTCGATGACTGGTCCGGCTTCGGCCAGCGCACCACCGCCAGCGGCACCGTGCTGCTGAACGAAGTGCGCGTCGACGCAGAGCTCGTGGTCGAGACCTGGCGGATCAATGACACGCCGAACATCCAGGGCGCAGTCTCGCAATTGATCCAGGCCGCCATCGACCTCGGCATTGCCCGTGGCGCGTTGGATGACGCCATCGAATTCGTCCGCACCCGCGCCCGGCCCTGGATCGACGCCAAGGTCGAGCGTGCCAGCGATGACCTCTACGTGATCGCCGATATCGGCAAGCTGAAGATCGAGCTGCACGCCGCCGAGGCCTTGCTGCGCAACGCCGGCAAAGTCCTCGACCAGGTCAAGGCCGCGCCGGTCACCGCAGCCGCCGCGGCTCGCGCTTCGATTGCCGTCGCCGAGGCCAAGGTCCTGACCACCGAGATCTCGCTGCTGGCCAGCGAAAAGCTGTTCGAACTGGCAGGCAGTCGCGCCACCCTCGCCGAGTTCAATCTCGACCGTCACTGGCGCAACGCCCGGGTGCACACCCTGCACGACCCGGTGCGCTGGAAGTACCACGCCGTGGGTAACTATCACCTCAACGGCACCCTGCCCAACCGGCATTCCTGGATCTGACCGACCAGACCTCTGGAGAGAAAAACATGACGTACTCCCCCTCAGTCGCGGTCATTACCAGCGATGAACAAGCCCTTATTGTCGCCAGCGACCTGGCCGAAGACTTCCAGCGCGACAGCGCCCTGCGCGACCGCGAACGCCGTCTGCCGCACCCGGAGCTGGAAGTGTTTTCCCGCTCGGGCCTGTGGGGCATCAGCGTGCCGAAAGAATACGGTGGCGCCGGCGTCTCCAACGTCACCCTGGCCAAGGTCATCGCGCTCATCGCCCAGGCGGACGGCTCCCTCGGACAGATCCCGCAGAATCATTTCTATGCCCTCGAAGTGCTGCGGGTGAACGGCAGCGAGGCGCAGAAAAAACGCCTGTATGCCGAGGTCCTCGCCGGACAACGCTTCGGCAACGCCCTGGCTGAACTGGGCACCAAAACCGCCCATGATCGCCTGACCCGCTTGAGCCAGGACGGCAGCGGCTATCGCATCAACGGACGCAAGTTCTACGCCACCGGCGCGATCTACGCGCAGCGAATTCCGACGTCGGTGGTCGATGAGCACGGCGTCCAGCACCTGGCGTTTGTCCCGCGTGACAGTCAGGGCCTGAGCGTGATCGACGACTGGAGCGGTTTCGGCCAGCGCACCACCGGAAGCGGCTCGGTGGTGTTCGAGGACGTCTACGTCGCGGCAGATGATGTGATCCCTTTCCAGAGCGCGTTCGAGCGACCGACCACCGTCGGCCCGCTGGCGCAGATTCTCCATGCTGCCATCGACACCGGTATCGCCCGCGCCGCCTACGAAGACGCGCTGCATTTCGTGCGCACCAAGACTCGCCCCTGGATCGACTCCGGCCATGACCAGGCGACTGCCGACCCATTGACCATCAAAAGCTTCGGCCACCTGAGCATTCGCTTGCACGCCAGCGAAGCCCTGCTGGAACGTGCTGGCGAGTTTCTCGACCTGGCCCAGGCCAACACCGACGCACAGAGCGTCGCGGCGGCCTCGATTGCCGTGGCCGAGGCCCGCGCCATCAGCACCGAGATCTCGCTGCAAGCCGGCAGCACTCTGTTCGAATTGGCCGGCAGCCGGGCGACCCTGGCCGAACATGGCCTTGATCGCCACTGGCGCAACGCCCGCGTGCACACCTTGCACGATCCGGTGCGCTGGAAGTACCACGCCGTCGGCAATTACTACCTCAATCAGGAAAATCCGCCACTGCGAGGGACGATCTGATGAGCGTCCAGCCAGCCCGGAAAAAAATTCTCCTCAATGCGTTCAACATGAACTGCATCGGCCACATCAATCACGGCCTATGGACCCATCCACGGGACAATTCGACCCAGTACAAGAGCGTCGAATACTGGACCGAACTCGCTCAGTTGCTGGAGCGCGGTTTGTTCGATGGCCTGTTCATCGCCGACATTGTCGGGGTCTATGACGTCTACCAGCAGTCGGTCGATGTGACGTTGCAGGAGTCGATCCAGTTGCCGGTCAACGACCCGTTGCTGCTGGTCTCGGCCATGGCTGCGGTGACAAAAAATCTCGGCTTCGGCCTGACCGCCAACCTGACTTACGAACCGCCCTATTTGTTCGCCCGGCGCCTGTCCACCCTCGATCACCTGAGCCGTGGACGGGTGGGCTGGAACATCGTCACCGGATACCTCGACAGCGCCGCCAAGGCCATGGGCTTGCAAGAGCAGGTCGAACATGACCGGCGCTACGACCAGGCCGACGAATACCTGCAGGTGCTCTACAAACTCTGGGAAGGCAGCTGGGAAAACGATGCGGTGCTGAATGACCGCGAACAGCGGGTTTATGCCCAACCCGACAAGGTGCACAAGGTCGAGCACCGTGGCGAGTTCTATCAGGTCGAGGGTTATCACCTGTGCGAACCCTCGCCGCAGCGCACCCCGGTGCTGTTCCAGGCCGGCAGTTCGGCGCGCGGTTTGCAGTTCGCCGGGCAGCACGCCGAATGCGTGTTCATCAGCGGGCAAACCAAGGCCTCGACCAAGGCCCAGGTGGACAAGGTTCGCGCCAGCGCCTTGAGTGCGGGGCGTAACCCCGAGGACATCAAGGTATTCATGGGCTTGAACGTGATAGTCGGTGCCAGCGAAGAGGCGGCCTGGGCCAAGCATGCCGAGTACCTTAGCTATGCCAGCGCCGAAGCCGGCGTCGCGCATTTCTCGGCATCCACGGGCATCGATTTTTCCGAGTACGAACTCGACGAGCCGATCCAGTACGTCAAGAGCAATGCTATCCAGTCCGCAACCCAGCACCTGAAAAACAACGACTGGACCCGGCGTAAATTGCTCGAACAACACGCCCTCGGTGGGCGCTACATCACCCTGGTCGGCTCCCCGGAGCAGGTCGCCGACGAACTGGAATCGTGGATCGCCGAAACCGGCCTGGACGGCTTCAACCTGACGCGCATCGTCTCCCCGGAAAGCTACGTGGACTTTATCGAGCTGGTGATTCCCGAATTGCAGCGCAGGGGGTCGTACAAGACTGCTTATGAGCAAGGGACGTTTCGCGAAAAGCTGTTCCAGGAACAAGCGCAATTGCCTGACCGACATACGGGCGCGACCTTCAGACGCTAAGCGCTTCGCGGGCAAGCGCGCTCCTACAAGGGTTAGGTGAACTGTGTAGGAGCGAGCCTGCTCGCGATGAGGCCCCACCAGACACCCAAAATTCATGCACTGACTGGAAAAACCAACATGACCAAAACCTACCTCACCCACCCAGTCAAAGCACTGGCCCTGGCCCTCGGCCTCTTCAGCTCGGCAGTCTTCGCCGCCGACGCCCCTCTGAAAGTCGGCACCACCGCCGCCTTCGCCATTCCCCTTGAAGCCGCCGTCGAAGAAGCCGGCAAGCAAGGCCTGAAAGTCGAGCTGGTGGAGTTCAGCGACTGGATCGCGCCCAACGTCAGCCTTGCTTCCGGGGATATCGACGTGAATTACTTCCAGCACATCCCCTTCCTGGAAAACGCCAAGGCGGCCGCCGGTTTTGACCTTGTGCCGTTCGCGCCGGGGATCATCAACAACGTCGGCCTGTACTCGAAGAAATACAAAAGCTTCGACGAGTTGCCCGAAGGCGCCAGCGTGGCGATCGCCAACGACCCGATCAACAGCGGTCGCGGCCTGCAGTTGCTGGCCAAGGCCGGTCTGATTACGCTCAAGCAAGGTGTTGGCTACAAAGCCACTGAAGACGACATCGTCGCCAACCCGAAGAAGATCAAGATTCTCCAGGTCGAGGCTGTGCAACTGGTCCGTGCCTATGACGACGCCGATCTGGTCCAGGGCTATCCGGCCTACATTCGCCTGGCCAAGACTTTCGACGCCGGCTCGGCGCTGCTGTTCGACGGCCTCGATCACAAGGAATACGTGATCCAGTTCGTGATCCAGCCGGACCACAAGACCGACCCGCGCCTGATCAAGTTCGTCGACATCTACCAACACTCGCCCGCCGTGCGCGCCGCCCTCGACAAGGCCCACGGCAAGCTCTACCAAGCCGGCTGGGAAAGCTGAGGATGAATGCCGCGAGCCAACGGCGACTGGAAATTCCAGAGCCCCTTTCGGCGGTGCGTAGCGAGCTGCACCCCGAGCTTAATCACGCCCACGTGCGCTTCGTCGGCCTGGGCAAGACCTACAACGGCCAGCAGGGTCCGGTCGCGGCGCTGCAGGGCATCGACCTGGCGATCCAGCGTGGCGAGGTGTTCGGCATCATCGGCCGCAGCGGCGCCGGCAAGTCGTCGCTGATCCGCACCATCAACCGCCTTGAGCAACCGACTTCAGGTCGGGTGCTGATTGATCAGGTCGACATTGGCGAGTTCGACGAAGACCGGCTGGTGGCGCTACGACGACGCATCGGCATGATCTTCCAGCACTTCAACCTGATGTCGGCCAAGACCGTCTGGCAGAACGTCGAGCTGCCGCTCAAGGTGGCGGGCGTGGCCAAGGCCGAGCGGGAAAAAAAGGTCCGGGAACTGCTTGAGCTGGTGGGCCTGCAGGAGAAACACAAGGCTTACCCGGCACAGCTCTCCGGCGGCCAGAAACAGCGCGTCGGCATCGCTCGCGCGTTGGTCCATGACCCGCAGATCCTGCTGTGCGACGAGGCCACTTCCGCGCTCGATCCGGAGACCACCCAGTCGATTCTCGGCCTGTTGCGCGAGATCAATCAGCGCCTGGGCCTGACCATCGTCCTGATCACCCACGAGATGGCGGTGATCCGCGACATCTGCGACCGGGTGGTGGTGCTCGAACATGGGCGCATCGTCGAACAGGGTCCGGTCTGGGAAGTGTTCGGCAACCCACAACACGAGGTCAGCAAAACCCTGCTGACGCCGCTGCAACACGCCCTGCCGGCTGAACTGCAGAACCGTTTGCACACTCAGCCACCCTCGGCGGATGCCGCTGTGGTGCTGCGCCTGCAATTGACTGGCAGCAGCGCCGACGAGCCCGATCTCGCTGCGCTGTTCAGCGCCCTGGGTGGTCGTGTGCGGCTGCTGCAGGGTGGGGTCGAACGGATCCAGGGGCATGCCCTGGGGCAACTGCTGCTGGCGGTCACCGGCTCGCCGCACACGGCCGATGCACTGCGCCAGCGCGCCGGCAATTGGGCACAACAGGTGGAGGTACTGGGTTATGTGGTTTGATCGCTTGCTGCAAGGTTTCATCGACACCTTCCTGATGGTCGGCGTGTCGTCGCTGATCGCCCTGCTGGCGGGGATTCCGTTGGCGGTGATCCTGGTCACCAGCGCCAAGGGCGGGATCTACGAAGCACCGACGCTGAACCGCGCGCTGGGCGCCTTCGTCAACCTGTTCCGCTCGATTCCGTTCCTGATCCTGATGGTCGCGCTGATCCCCTTTACCCGCCTGATCGTCGGCACCACCTATGGTGTCTGGGCCGCCGTGGTGCCACTGACCATTGCAGCCACACCGTTTTTTGCGCGAATAGCCGAAGTGAGTTTGCGCGAGGTCGATCACGGGCTGATTGAGGCGGCACAGGCCATGGGCTGCCGGCGCTGGCACATCATCCGCCACGTATTGTTGCCCGAGGCACTGCCGGGGATCGTCGGCGGTTTCACCATTACCCTGGTGACCATGATCAACTCATCGGCGATGGCCGGGGCCATTGGCGCCGGTGGATTGGGAGACATCGCCTACCGCTATGGCTACCAGCGTTTCGACAGCCAGATCATGCTGACCGTGATTGTGTTGCTGGTGATTCTGGTGGCCGTAATCCAGCTCGGCGGCGACCGATTGGCGCGGGTGCTGAACAAGCGCTGAGCGACGAAAAGCGCTTATAGTCGCAGGCAACTCCCTTGCCTGCGCAGCCGATCATGAAACACACCGACGCCGACCTCGAACAGATCACCCGCACCACTCTGGGCCATTACAACTCGGTGGCCGAAGGCTTTCGCGAAGGGACTCGCGATCACGACGTCAGCCAGAACATCGCGGCGCTGCTGCGTCATATCAACGCCACGGCGCCCTTCACCCTGCTGGATTTCGGCTGTGGCCCGGGGCGTGACTTACAAACCTTCACCCGCATGGGCCATGTTGCCGTGGGCCTGGATGGCTCTGCCGAGTTCGCCCGAATGGCCCGCGAGGACAGCGGCTGTGAAGTCTGGCAGCAGGACTTCCTCAAACTCGAGTTACCCCGCGAACACTTCGACGGGATTTTTGCCAACGC
Organism: Pseudomonas sp. Pse1; assembly: GCF_024519635.1. Lineage (NCBI taxonomy): Bacteria > Pseudomonadati > Pseudomonadota > Gammaproteobacteria > Pseudomonadales > Pseudomonadaceae > Pseudomonas > Pseudomonas sp. Pse1. Next base: position 15,858 of record NZ_JALJRO010000030.1, on the reverse strand, counting down.
CGTGCTGTTCCACATCCCGCTGCAGGAACTGCCACGGGTGCTGCGACAGCTGCACGCGACGCTGAAACCGGGGGGCGTGTTGTTCAGTTCCAATCCGCGCGGTGACAACCAGGAAGGCTGGAACGGGCCGCGTTATGGGTCGTATCACGATCTGCAGGCGTGGCAGCAGTTGCTGACCGAGGCAGGGTTTGTCGAGCTGGAGCACTACTACCGCCCGGCAGGGCTACCGCGTGAGCAGCAGCCGTGGTTGGCGAGTGTTTGGCGCAAGGTGGTGTAATCAACTCGCACATCGCGGGCAAGCCCGCGATGTGCGCAGCACGCGATTTATGCGGCTTGTTGGCTCGGCTCCTTGATCTTGTACCAGGCCACATACAGCGCCGGCAGGAACAACAGGGTCAGCAAGGTAGCCGCCACAATCCCGCCGATCATCGCGTAGGCCATCGGCCCCCAGAACACCTCCCTGGCAATCGGAATCATGCCCATGCTCGCCGCAGCGGCCGTGAGCAGAATCGGTCGCCGTCGGTGTTCGGTGGCCTGCACCACCGCATCCCAGGGCGTCGAGCCATTGCGTTCGAATTCGTCGATCTGGGTCACCAGGATCACCGAGTTACGGATGATGATACCGATCAACGCCAGAATCCCGAGGATCGCCACAAAGCCCATGGGCGTGCCCGTCGGCACCAGCGCCAACACCACGCCGATCAAGCCCAGCGGCGCGACGCTGACCACCAGGAACAGCTTCTGCACGCTGTGCAACTGGATCATCAGGAAGGTCGCCATCAAGAACACCATCAACGGCAGCACCTTGGCGATCGGCCCCTGGGCCTTGGCGCTGGACTCCACCGTACCGCCTGTTTCCACGGTGTAACCGGCTGGCAACGCCGCGGCGAACTCGTTGATCTTCGGCTCGAGCAGGCGCACCAGGTCCGTGGGCTGGATCTCGTCGCGCACCGCCGCCTTTACCGTGATCGTCGGCTTGCGATCACGGCGCCACACCAGTGGTTGCTCCAGTTCATAACGCACCGTGGCAAACGCCAGCAGCGGAATCGAGGTGCCGCTCGGGGTGACGATCTGCAGGTTTTGCAGGGTCTTGGTGCTGCCCCGTTCGGAATCCACGGCCCGCCCAATCACGTTGATCAGGTAAATATCGTCGTCGACCTGAGTCACGGTCGAGCCGCTGACAATGCCGTTCATCAAGCTGGCGACGTCTTCGGATGACAAGCCGAACTGACGCGCCTTGTCCTGCGCAATATCGACGCGCAACACCTTGCCCGGCTCGTTCCAGTCGAAAATGATCTCGCCGATGTGCGAGTTCTTGTCTAGCTCAGCGGCCAGGTCGATGGCATGTTTGCGCACCATATCGACGTCCTTGCCACTGAGCCGGTACTGGATCGGACGCCCTACCGGCGGGCCCATTTCCAGTGCCTGGACGTAGCTGCCGATGCCAACGAAATCCTTGCGCAGGCGTTCGCGCAGGCGCTGGCTGAGCATCTCGCGAGCCTTGAAGTCCTTGCTGACGATCACCAATTGCGCGTAGTACGGGTTCTGCAATTGCTGGTCGAGCGGCAGGTAGAAACGGATCGCGCCCTGGCCGATGTAGCTGCTCCAGCGCACGATGTCCGGGTCACCCTTGAGCGTGGCCTCGAGGCGATCGACCGCCTTGCGCGTTTCCTCCAGCGAAGCGTTTTGCGGCAGGTTCAGGTCGACCAGAATTTCCGGCCGGTCCGAGGCCGGGAAGAACTGATTCTGCACAAAGCGCATGGAGAACAGCGCCAGGGCGAAGCACAGCACGGTGATGCCGATGGCCCACCAGCGATTGCGCATGCTCCACAGCAAGCCGTTGTTGAACGCCCGACCGACCCGCCCGGGTTCGGTGGAGTGGGCTTTGACCTTGGTGCTGAGGATATGCACGCCGATCACCGGGGCAAACAGCACCGCCACGATCCAGGACACGATCATCGCCACCGCAATCACCGCGAACAGGGTGAAGGTGTACTCACCGGCCGAACTGGCGTTGAGGCCGATCGGCACAAAACCGGCGACGGTGACCAGGGTCCCGGTGAGCATCGGGAACGCCGTCGAGGTGTAGGCAAAGGTCGCCGCCTGCTCCTTGGTGTCGCCCATCTCCAGACGCGAGACCATCATCTCCACGGTGATCATCGCATCGTCCACCAACAGCCCGAGGGCGATGATCAAGGCGCCGAGGGAAATCCGCTGCATGGTGATGCCGCTGTATTCCATGAACACAAAGACCATCGCCAGCACCAGCGGAATCGAGCAGGCCACCACCAGCCCGGCACGCACCCCGAGACTGATGAAGCTGACCACGAGCACGATGATCACTGCCTCGAACAAGGCGCTGGTGAAGCCACCGACCGCTTCTTCCACCACTTGCGCCTGGTCGGAAACGACATGGATGCCGATGCCCACCGGCAGGTCGGCGGTCAGTTGGTTCATGCGTGCGTGCAGCGACTTGCCGAATTCCTGGATGTTGCCACCAGCCTTCATGTTGATCGCCAGGCCAATGGCAGGCTCGCCGTTGAAGCGGAACATCGGCGCCGGTGGGTCAACGTAGCCACGGGTAATTTCGGCAATATCGGCCAGGCGGTAGAAGCGGTCGTTGAGTCGCAGGTTGACGGCTTGCAGGTCCTTTTCCGAGACAAACTGCCCGGAGGTACGCACGGAAATACGCTCGGGACCGGCCTCGATCACCCCCGCCGGGGTCACCGCGTTCTGCGATTGCAGGCTCTGCAGCACCTGGCGCTGGTCGAGGCCCAGGGCCGCCAGTTTGCGGGTCGAGAAGTTCAGGTACAGCACCTCGTCCTGCTGGCCGACCATCTCGATCTTGCCCAGCCCTGGCACGCTATGAATCTCCAGGCGGGCCTGCTCGACGTAGTCGCGCAACTGGCGCATCGTCAAGCCGTCAGCGGTAAACGCATAAACCGAACCGTAGACGTCACCGAACTCGTCGTTGAACGAAGGCCCCTGGATGCCGGAGGGGAAGCTGCCACGGATATCGCCGATCTTCTTGCGCACCTGGTACCAGATATCCGGAATGGACTCGGCCGGCGTGGTGTCGAGCAAGTTCACATACACCGTCGACTCGCCCGGACGGGTGTAGCTTTTCACATAGTCGAGGGAGTCCAGCTCTTCGAGCTTTTTCTCGATCCGGTCAGTGACCTGTTTGAGGGTTTCATCCTGGGTCGCGCCCGGCCAGCGGGTCTGGATCACCATGGTTTTGATGGCAAACGACGGATCTTCCTCGCGCCCCAGGTTGAGGTAGGAGAACACCCCCATCAACAAGGCGACGAACATCAGGTACCAGACGAATGACTGATGCTTCAGAGCCCATTCGGATAAGTTGAAACTCCCTTTCATTGCGGGCTTCCTTCGTCGATTTTGACTGTTTGTCCGGGTTTCAGGCTGTGCACCCCGGCAGTGACCACGCGCTCACCCTGGCTCACGCCACCGGCAAGCGTCGCGCTGCCGCCGCTGCGGCTGATAACGGTGATGTCCCGAGGCGAAACGGTCTTCGTCGCAGGGTCGACGACCCAGATGCGCGGCTTGCCATCCACGTCCTGCAGGGCCGTCAACGGCAGTTCGACTCGCGGCGCGACGCTCGAGCTGAGACTGACCCTGATCGAAGTGCCGAGGCGAAAGCCCGGCGGGGTCTCGGCCAAGGTCAGGCGCGCACGTCGGGTGCGGGTGGCGCTTTCAGCCTGAGGTTCGATTTCACGGACCACAGCCGTGGTATGGATGCTCGGGTCCAGTTGTGCCGTCACCTCAAACACCACATCGGCCGGCAACTGTTCGGCAAGCTCCGCCGGCAAGTCGATCACTGCTTCCTTGATGTCCGGACGCGCCAGGGTGACCACCTGCTGACCGGCTGTCACCACTTGCCCGGCCTCCGCACTCCAGGCGGTGATGACCGCCGCGTGATCGGCACGCAACTCGGTGTACGACAATTGATCACGGGCCTGGTCGACCGCGGCCTTGGCCTGATCCATCGAAGCCTGGGTGGTTTTCAGGTCGGTGTTGGCCGTGTCCAGTTGCGCCTGGGCACCGACGCCTTTATTGAACAACTCCTGTTGTCGCCGAGCCGTGGCCTGAGCATTGATCAGTTGCGCCTGGATCTGCGCCAGGCTGCCCTCGGCGGCGCGCAACTGGTTCTGTTGATCGGTCGGATCGAGGGTTGCCAGCAACGTACCAGCGCTGACCTCGCTGCCGACGTCAACACTGCGACTGGCAATACGTCCGCCCACGCGAAACCCGGTATTGCTCTCATAACGCGCCTGGATACTCCCGGCAAATCGCCCCAGATCCTGCTGCCCCATCGCCTCGACCACCACCGAGAGGACCGGGCGAATCGGTGCCGGCGGTTCTTCCTGTTTCGAACAAGCCACCAGTAACAGGCCCGCCGACATTACTAACAAACGCTTCATGGCAGGCTCTCCGAGCTTTTATCAGACGGCGAGGCGATCTCCACCAGAACCCCCGGATGGAGCAGTTGCCCCCCGGCCGTGACTACCTTCTGCCCCGGCGTCAGACCGTCGCGAATCAGCACGCTGCCAGTCTGGTAGCGTCCAACCTGAACCGCATGCAGGCTTGCCTTGCCCTCGTCGTCCACCAGCCATACCGCCGGTTCATGGATTTTTTTGGTCAGGGACGACCATGGCAACTCGACGACCTTCTGCGCCGCGACATTGCCGGTGGCGCTGACCACCGAGCCCAGGCGCATGCCTGCGGGCAGCTCCTTGAGCGCCACCTTGACCTGCACCGTGCCGGTTTGCGCCGACACCGAGGGGGTCACTTCACGCACCGTGCCGGTGACCTGGATCTTTGGGTTGTCCAGCAGGCTGACCACAATATCCTTGGCGCTGGGCGCCTCCATCAGCAGCGATTCGTAAACGTTGAACACCGCATCCCGTTCGCCATCGCGGGCCAGGCTGAACACCGGCACCGTGGCCTGCACCACCTGACCAACTTCAGCCTGACGAGCCGTGATCACGCCGGGGGCATCGGCCACCAGCGCGGCATAACTCAGTTGATCGCGGGCGTTGGCCAGTTGCGCCTGAGCCGCCACCAGGGCGCTCTTGCTGCTGAGCAAGGCGGCCTTGGCCGAGTCGTATTCGCTCTGGCTGGTGTAGCCCTTGGGCAGGAGTTTTTCCTGACGCACGAACGCCGCCGCCATCTGTGTGACGCGCGCCTGCTCGGCAACCACTTGAGCCTGGGCCGAGTCGACATTGGTCTGCAGGTCCTTGGGATCAAGGCGGGCCAGGACCTGATTAGCCGTCACCCGGTCGCCGACATCCACCGTGCGCTGGATGATCTTGCCCGCGACGCGGAAGGACAGATCGGTCTGCACCCGCGCCTGAATATCCCCGGTCAGCGTCACCGACGCCGCAAAATCAGCGGGTTTGACCTCTTGTACAAACACCCTCGGGCGTTCTTTTTCTACTACCGGCTTGTCGTTGCATGCGGTCAGCAACCCACAGAGACTCAGGTAAACGATGAACTTCATTGCGGGACCAGTCATGCAAGCTCCTTTGCTTGTTTCCTACAATTGCGCGACGTACGACCGATGAGCTTAGATCAGGGAAGACACAGCGCCTGCAGCCATTGAAAAATCAATGCAAACTGCACGAATTAAACAGTCCGGATCATGACATTCAGCATCGATTGCTTGGTGTCCGACATCAAAACCCGGCCACATTTCCCGTCGCGCATCAAAGGAATTTGCGGATGCTCAAGACCCTGGCGGTCGCCAACTACCGCTCGATCAACACACTGGTGATTGCGCTGGGTCGGCTGAACCTGATCACCGGCCCCAACGGCAGCGGCAAATCCAACCTGTACCGCGCCTTGCGCCTACTGGCCGAGACGGCCCAGGGTGGCGTGGTCAATGCGCTGGCACGGGAAGGCGGGCTGGACTCCACCTTCTGGGCCGGCCCGCAGACCCTGAGTCGACGCATGCGCAATGGCGAAGTCGCCATCGAGGCCAGTGTGAGCCAGGGGCCCAAGCGCCTGCGCCTGGGATTCGCCGGTGAGGATTTCAGCTACGCCATCGCACTGGGTTTGCCGAAGCCATTGCCCGAAGAAGTCTCCTATTTTTCCCTGGATCCGGAAATCAAGCGTGAATGCATCTGGGCGGGCGCGGTGTATCGACCGGCGAGTCTGCTGGTCAATCGCGCCGGGCCGATGATCAAGGCCCGTGAAGGTCGCGACTGGGATGTCCTGGCCCAACACACGCCGGCCTTCGACAGCCTGTTTGACCAGGTCGGCAGCCTGCGCGCTTCACCCGAGGTATTGCTGCTGCGCGAACAGATTCGCGGCTGGCGCTTTTATGATCATTTTCGCAGCGACGCCGAGGCGCCCGCGCGCCAGGTGCAGTTGGGCACCCGCACGCCGGTGCTGCATCACGATGGCCGTGATCTGGCCGCCGCGCTGCAGACCATCCGCGAAATCGGCGATCCCCAGGCGCTGCAACAGGCTGTCAGCGATGCCTTCCCCGGCGCCCGACTGAACATCGTGACGCTGCATGGCGGGCGCTTTGCCATTGAGTTCCATCAGGAGGGTTTGCTGCGGCCACTGTCGGCTGCCGAACTGTCCGATGGCACCTTGCGCTATCTGCTGCTGATTGCCGCCCTGCTGACCCCGCGCCCGCCGACCCTGATGGTGCTCAACGAGCCGGAAACCAGCCTGCACCCGGACCTGCTGCCCGCGCTGGCCCGCCTGATCATCCGCGCCTCGCAGGATTGCCAGGTGTGGGTGGTGTCCCATGCCAGCCGGCTGATTGCGGCGCTGCAGCAGGATGAGCAATGCAATTGCATCGTGCTGGAAAAGAATTTCGGCCAGACCGAGGTGGTGGGTCAGGGAATGCTGGACGAGCCCGCGTGGAAATGGCCGGATTAACGGCGCAAAACACAGCGGTCTCAGGTTTTTCGTCGGAACGCCGCCCGGAGCAAGCTCGCTCCCACAAGGGCACAGCTCACAGTTGCAGGCAAAAAAAACGCCGACGCTGCATCAGCCGTCGGCGTTATAACCTTGAAGGGGTTTAGAGCGTTATCAGAACGCAGGCAATACCGCGCCGCTGTACTTCTTGGCGATGAATTCCTTCACCTCAGGGCTGGTCAGGGCTTTGGCCAGTTTCTGGATGGCGACGCTGTCCTTGTTGTCTGGACGAGCCACCAGGAAGTTCACATAAGGCGAATCCGCGCCTTCGATGACCAGAGCGTCCTTGGCCGGGTTCAGACCGGCTTCCAGCGCGTAGTTGGTGTTGATCATGTCCAGGTCGACCTGATCCAGCACACGCGGGAGCATGGCCGATTCCAGTTCCTTGAACTTGAAGTTATGCGGGTTCTTGGCAATGTCCTTTGGCGTGGCCAGGGCGTTTTTCGGATCCTTGAGCTCGATCAGGCCGGCTTTCTGCAGCAGGATCAGGGCACGGCCGCTGTTGCTGCCTTCGTTGGGGATGGCGATGGTGGCGCCGTCTTTCAGCTCTGTCAGGCTTTTGACTTTCTTCGAGTAGCCGCCGAAAGGTTCGACGTGCACGCCGATCACGGTCACCAGGTTTGTGCCTTTGCCTTCGTTGAAGCTATTCAGGTACGGCAGGGTCTGGAAGTAGTTGGCATCCAGACGCTTCTGGTCGACCTGTACGTTCGGTTGCACGTAGTCGGTGAAGACTTTGATTTCCAGATCCACGCCTTCTTTGGCGAGGGTCGGCTTGATCAGTTCAAGAATCTCGGCATGCGGCACCGGCGTCGCAGCGACCACCAGTTTCTCTCCGGCCTGGGCCAAACCAGCCGTCAGGGCAGCCGCCAATGCGGTAAACAACAGAACCTTTTTCATGCAGTGTCCTTAATTGTCGTTGTCGACAACGGCGTAAAAGTGGGTTGCCAGTGAAGTGCTATCGCTGGCGTGAAGCGGAAGATACCGAGGTTTTTTATTCCTGAACAATATCTTTTATTCACTTTCATATTCCATTTTGCTCATACAGAACCGTTACAGCAGTCCGGTCTGTGTGAGTACCCGCTTCAGCGCTTCACGTTCCGCCGCTGAACCCGATTGGACAATACGTTGGACCTGCGCCTCCACCTGCTGCACCGGTGACAGCAGCGGCGGCAGGTTCAGGTGCTCCGGCAGAATCTCGTCGCCCGTGCTGACCAGCAACGCAAAGTGAATGACGTTTTCCAGCTCCCGGGTGTTGCCCGGCCAGCTGTGGCGCTCCAACGCCAGCTGCGCGGTTTCGCTGATCAGCGGTACTGGCAAGCCCAGCCGCTGGCTGTAGATCCCCAGGAAATATTCAGCCAGGGACAAAATGTCACCCGGGCGCTCGCGCAGCGCCGGCAGTTGCAACTGGCCTTCGCTGAGGTAGCGATACAGCCGCTCAAGAAACTTCCCGGCCGCCACTGCCTGGGCCAGGTCGATGCTGGTTGCCGCTACCAGGCGCACATCCACCGGGCTTGGATGTTGGGCGCCGACCCGGGTGACCTCGTGGTTTTCCAGGGCAGCGAGCAATTTGATCTGGATCGGCAACGGCAAATCGCCGATTTCGTCCAGGTACAGCGTCCCGCCGTTGGCCGAGCCGAACCAGCCGGCGCGACTGCTGGCTGAGCCATTGAAACTGCCGGCGGCATAGCCGAACAGTTCGGCGTCGGCGTAAGTCGGACTGATTGCGCCGCAATTGACCGAGACGAACAGCCCGCCGCGATCACTGGCCCGATGGATATGCCGCGCCAGCAGCTCTTTGCCGCTGCCGGTTTCTCCGCGAATCAGCACACTGGTCGAGCGCGGGGCCAGTTGTTCAAGTTCATGACGCAAGGTGCGCGAGCGCGGGTCGACGAACACCAGCGCCTTGGCGCGAATGCTCAACGGGCTTTTTTCAGCGTCGGGAAAGGTCAGCAACGGCTGACCGAAAGATTCATGCAAACTCATGGCAGGCTCCCGCCCAAAACCGCCGGCGGACGGGGGCGTTTAAATGAAAAAGGACAATCAGGCGCGTCGCAGCTGGTGATGTTCCATGCGGTTTTGCAGGCGATACAGGTAGGCAAAGCCCTGCTCCCAACGCTGGTGCCCCGACTTCACATTGATGTGCCCGGCACCGGCCAGGATGCCGGCCTCGGCGCCCCAGTGGCGTGCCAGTTCCAACGCACGCGGGGCGCTGACGGCAGCATCGTTGTCGGAGCCCACCACCTGACTCGGGAATGGCAACAACTGCGTGGGGATCGGCGCGAAGTTGCGCAACGCCGGGGCGCACGCCGGACGCTCGACATCGGCCGGCGCCACCAACAAGGCACCGCGCACCTGGCGCAGCATCTGCAGCGGTGCAGTGGCCGCCCAATGCGCCACCGTGATGCAACCCAGGCTGTGGGCGATCAGGATCACCGGCGTGCTGTCAGCGGCAATCGCCTCGGCCAGGGCCGCTACCCAATCTTCACGGCGCGGCGTCAGCCAGTCGGCCTGCTCGACCCGTGCGCTATTCGGCAAACTGTTCTGCCAGTGGCTCTGCCAATGATCTTCTGGCGATCCCTGCCAGCCCGGCACAATCAGATAGCGAATGGATTCGTTGCGCATGGGGAAGCTCTCCTGTGCGTGTCTGTTCCTGATCCAGTATAGGGACGAGTCATATGTTCGTTAAGGAATAAGAAGCTATTTATTAATACCCATAAGGAATATAAAACCATTTTCCTTTTTGCATAAAAAAAGGGCCGCACCCTGCCAAGGAGACGGCCCTTGAAAAGCAAAATTTAATTACCGTGCGGTGATCACCGACAACTTGGTGATGCCCGCTCGCTCGATCGAAGCCATCGCCCGCGCCACTTCGCCGTAATTCACACCGTCGTCGGCCTGCAGTTGCACACGCACCTCCGGGTCCTTGGCCTTGGCGGCCTGCAGGTTGAACTCCAGCAGGTCAGGGGCGATTTCATCCTTGTTGATGAACAGCTTGCCAGCGCCGTCGATGCTCACCACCAACGGGTCTTTCTGCTCCACCGGGGCGACCGCCTCGGTCTTCGGCAAGTTGATCGGAATGGCATTGGTCAACAGCGGCGCAGTGACGATGAACACCACCAGCAGCACCAGCATTACGTCCACTAGGGGCGTGACGTTGATCTCGCTCAGCACCTCATCGCTGTCTTGGGTGGAGAAGGCCATATCAGGACGCCTCCTTCACTTTCAGCGCGCCGCCCTGCACCGCCGGTTTCTGTGCGGCGGGGTGCAGCAGCACGCGGAACGCACTCTTCTGCGCCAGGCTGTAAAAGTCGTGAGCAAAGTCATCGAGATCGGCGGCGGTCAGCTTCAGGCGCCGCAGGAAATAGTTGTAAACCAGCACTGCCGGGACAGCGACCGCGATCCCCACGCCGGTCGCCACCAGTGCCGCGCCGATCGGCCCGGCCACGGTTTCCAGACTCGCCGAGCCGGCGGCGCTGATGCCTTTCAAGGCTTCCATGATTCCCCACACGGTGCCGAACAAACCAATGAACGGCGACGTGCTGCCAATGCTCGCGACCACCGCCAAACCGGTTTCCAATGAACGCCGCTCCCGCACAATCTGCTGGCGCAAGGCGCGCTCCAGGCGATCTTGATGGTTGATCGCCTGGCTCAGATCGGCCGCCGGTGCGTCGCCGACCTGGATCGCTGCGTAACCGGCCTGCGCCACTCGGGCTGCAGCGCCGGGCTGGGTCTCGCTCAGCTCGGCCGCCGCGTCGAGGCTGGAGGCGGCCCAGAACTGCTTATGGAATTTGCGATCCTGCGCCTTGAGGCGAGCGAACTGCACGCCCTTGAGCAACGCCAGGCCCCAGGTGGCGACGGAAAAAACCACCAGCAGCCAGATCACCGCGCTTTCGATGGATTCGAGTGGAGATGCCAGTAACGTCATGATGTGTTCCCTCTGTGTAAACGTTTAGCGCGAATAGGTTGCTGTTCAATGAATCTTGAAATCGATGGGCACGCTGACCCAGCCGTCCTGGGCCACGTCGCCCTGTTTGGCCGGGACGAAACTCCAGCGCTTCACCGCGCTTAAAGCCGCGTCGTCGAGTTGCTGGCGGCCACTGCTTTTCTGAATCTGGATCTCACCCGGCTTGCCGCTGGCCAACACATGCACCCTTAACAGCACCGTGCCTTCCCAACCGCGGCGCTGAGCCAGCGACGGGTATTCCGGCGCCGGATTTTTCAGGTAAGCGGCGTTGGCCGAGGCCGGCGTCACAGGCGCGGGCGCCGACGGTGCAGGGGGGGCCGGAGCCGCCACAGGCGCTGCCGGTTGCGCGGGTGCAGGCGGTTGTTGAACCGCCTTGGGCGCAGGTTTGGGCGTCGGTTTCACCACCGGTTTGGGCTTGGGCTTTGGCGCCGGCTTGGCGGCCAGTTCATCGACCACCGGTGGCGGTGGTGGTGGCTCAACCACGGGCGGCGCAGGTGCAGGTGGCGGCGGCTCGACCACCGGCGGTGCCGGACGCGAGAACTCGATGGTCATCGGCGGAATTTCCGGCGGGACAATCGGCAGCGCCGGGGTCGGTTGTTGATTGACCCAGTAAATCACCGCGCCATGCACCAGCACTGCCAGCACCGCGAGCGCAATCGCCTCACGCCGACGCAGACTGCTTTTCGGCGTCTGCTGCAGGCGCAATTGGCCCAGCGGCGTGCGGTACGGTCGACCTAGATCGACCAGCTCGGCACTCGGTGCCTGGCGCCACGACACCTCATGTGCGCTGGCGGCGGTCTGGACGTTGCCCATTGAATGACTCCCTAAGGTCTCTTTGCGAATAACCCGCCACCCACGCTTGTACAGCCCCCCGCGCTGGTGTCAGGGGGTGAATGATTGGCGTGGATGGCTTATCCCTTAAAGTAATTTTTAAGGCTTCGTATAGATCAGAAAGGAATATGTAACTTTGCGGAATGACGCAGAACCGCGCCGATCAAGGGCTGCAGCGAAGGGAGCGAAAGTCGATGCTTTGCAGGCATCAAAAATATTCACGCAAGGCATGGAAAACCCACCTTCCCTGTGGGAGCGAGCCTGCTCGCGAAGATTTTGAGGGCGCTGCGGACTTTCAGGTACAACGCGTCATCGTTAACGTTTCTCGCGAGCAAGCTCGCTCCTACGACCCAACGCCAGCAACTGCTCTTCCAGCGCCTTACCCGCCCGGCTCAAGCCACTGCGCGCATACAGCGCCAGCCGCACGCCCTGGATATCCGGCAAGCCGCTGCTGGCCTCGAGCACCCGATGTCCAGCCGTCACCACGCGCACCGGTAACAGGCTGATGCCCAACCCGGCAGTCACCGCCGAGCAAACACTGGCCAGGCTCGCGCTGGAATACGCGATGCGCCAGCGCCAGCCACCGACCTCCAGGTGATGGAGCATTTCGTGGCGATACAGCCCGCCCACCGGAAACGCCACCAGGGGCAACGGCTCGCGACCGAATGCCGGGTTCTCGACACTGTCGACCCAACACAGGGGCTCCGGCCAAGAGGCCAGGCACTCATCGTTGTGGCCCATCTGCTTGACCAGCAACAGATCGAACTCACCGCGCTGGTACAAGCGGCGCAACTCCGGCCCCAGGCCGCTGGTGACCTCCAGGCGCACCCCGGGATACTCCACGCCAAAAGCCGAGAGCAACGGCATCAGACGCTCGGCGGCGAAGTCCTCCGGCACCGCCAGGCGCAACACCCCTTCGCTTTGCTGATGAATCAACACGTCCGCCGCTTCGTCATGCAAGGCCAGAATGCGCCGGGCATACGCCAGCAGGCGCTCGCCTTCCGCAGTAGCGACCACGCGGCGTTGATCACGATCGAGCAGCTTGCAGCCGAGGCTCTCTTCAAGCCGGCGCACCTGCTGACTGACGGTGGATTGGGTCAGGTGCAGGCGCTCGGCGGCGCGGGTGAAGTTTTCGCTGTCGGCCACGGCAACAAAACTGCGCAGCAATACCGGATCGAACATGGGCGCCACCATTACGTTTGCCACTGATTGGCATGGTTATATTTAATTTCAGAATACAACAGGGCCTCACCATACTGGCGGCCAATCTGTCGTCTCGGGAGTCTGTCGATGACCCTGCGCAAAAAGCTTAAATACAGCCTCCTGTTCGCTGGGCTGTTTATGGTGGGAGAGGTCATGGCCAATAACGATGCATTGCTCAAAGCTGTACGCGAAGGGCAACTGCAGCAGGTGCAAAGCCTGATCCAGCAAGGCGCCGAGGTGAATGTTAGGGGGCTGGATGGCAGCAGCCCACTCCTGTTGGCCACCGCCGACAATCAGGTCGAAATCGCCCGGGCGCTGATCGAGGCCGGGGCCGACGTCAATCAGAAAAACCTGATTCAGGACAGCCCCTACCTGCTGGCCGGCGCCAGCGGTTACAACCAGATCCTCAGCCTGACCCTGAGCCACGGCGCCGACCTGAAAAGCACCAATCGCTACGGCGGCACGGCGCTGATCCCGGCGTGCGAGCGCGGCCACGTCGAAACCGTGCGCCTGCTGATTGCCGCCGGTGTCGACCTGAACCACGTCAACCGCCTGGGCTGGACCTGCCTGCTGGAAGCGATCGTGCTGGCCGACGGCGGCCCGGCGCACCAGCAGATCGTCGCCCAACTGATCGCCGCCGGGGCCGACCTGAACCTGCCGGACAACGCTGGCGTCAGCCCGTTGCGTCACGCCGAACAACGCGGCCAACAAGCCATCGCCAAACTGCTGCGCGACGCTGGCGCCTCGTAACCTCCCAGGATTTTCCATGACCTCATCGCGCCTGCAGTCCTTCGCGGGCTGGCTGTTATTGATCGCACTGGGTGTGAACCTGCGGCCGATCCTCAGCTCAGTCAGTCCCCTGCTCAACGAGATCCGCGGCGCCACCGGCATGAGCTTTCAAAGCAGTGCCTGGCTGACCAGCCTGCCGGTGATCTGCATGGGCCTGGTCGCCCTGCTGGGCATTCGCCTGGAAGCGCGCCTGGGTGAACGTCGCGGGATTGCCCTCGGCCTGCTGTTGATCGCCCTCGCCTGCCTGCTGCGCCTGCTGCTCGACCAGGCCGCGCCCCTGCTCGCCACGGCCCTGCTGGGCGGTGTCGGCGTGGCCTTGATCCAGGCGCTGGTGCCAGCCCTGATCAAGCGCCGCTTCGCCGGCCGCGTGGCCCTGGCGATGGGCGTGTACTCGGCGTCGCTGATGGGCGGTGGCGGCTTCGCGGCCTTGCTCAGCCCGCACCTGGCGAGCCATTTCAGTCATTGGCAGGCTGGGCTCGGCGTCTGGTTGTTGCCGGCGTTGGCGGCCCTGATGCTGTGGCTGTGTGTACCGGCGAGCGGCGCACACAACGCCAGCGTCGCCACGTCCGACGAAGCGCTGTGGCGGCAGCGGCGAGCGTGGATGCTGGCGCTGTATTTCGGCCTGATCAACTGCGGCTACATGAGCATGGTCGCCTGGCTGCCGGCCTATTACCTGCAACTGGGCTGGAGCGCTACACAGAGCGGCTCGCTGCTGGCGTTCATGACCATTTTCCAGGTCAGCGCCGCCCTACTGATGCCAGCCCTGGCGCAACGGCGTATTGACCGGCGTCCGTTGCTGACTATCAGCCTCGTCGCCCAGGCCCTGGGTTTTTCGGGCCTGGTGCTGTGGCCGCTGGATGCACCGCATGTCTGGGTAGCACTGATCGGTTTCGGCCTTGGCGCCTGCTTTGCCCTGAGCCTGCTGCTGACCCTCGACCACCGCCGCGACCCACGGCAAGCCGGGCAACTGGCGGCCTTTGTGCAAGGCGTAGGGTTTCTGATCAACGCCATCTCGCCGTGGCTGAGCGGCTGGCTGCGCGAACTCACCGGCAGCTTCACCAGCGCCTGGTGGGTATTGATTGTCACGGTGCTGGCAATGCTGGTGCTGACGCGGGTGTTCAGTCCGGCGAGTTACCAGCGCAAGGCCAGTACTGACAACACCCCCTGTAGGAGCGGGCTTGCCCGCGAAGAACCTGAGGACGCCGCGTGGATTCAGGCTGCCGCGCGTCATCGTTGACGAGCATCGCGAGCAGGCTCGCTCCTACGATGGGATGTGGCTGATCTCGGGATCTGCGGTCACCACAAACCCTGCGGGAAATATCTGACAAGGCTTTCAGGTTGTCGCTCGGAAGCGGTCTCTTTAGGCTTCGACGGTCGCTGCCCATTCAGCGATCGGGCGTCGCGGCCCGGATCAATCAAGGCGCACAGCGCCATCATTCGCTTTGAGTTGGCGCTTTTTTATCGTCTACTGCTTTGCGTTATGGCAGCTGTGCGCGGGATACCTTCGGGTATGCCGGGTTCCTTGATTCCCGGTCCGCGAACCTGCGTACAGCTGCCACCCTCCATCGCGTCGCGGCGATGTGTGGCAGCTCCGCCAATCAAGGAGCTTTACCATGCACAAAATCACTCAAAATCCCCCGCCACCCCACACCTTTTCCCCCTACGCCAGCCCCGACACCCGCACCCTCCACGACGCCGCCGAACGCGCGCTGAACCACTACTTCGGCCCGGCCTCCCGACCTTCCGAACCACCAGAAAAACCCGCCTCGCATGTCTTTAGCGTGATCCCCAATCAGGACACCGAAACCCTGCTGATCCACGCCTCGCAAACCCTGGCGGCGGTCGATGTCATGAGCACTGATCTGGCCTTCGAGCTGGAAGGCAAACAGCGCCATGTGGCGCTGGCGATCCAGCAGATGGTTTCGCTAGGCGCTCTGTTGGTGGAGCAGACACTGGAGCGGATTGATCAGCCCAGGGCTATGCATTTGGGCGAATGATCCACGCTCTGTTGACCGACCCCAAACCCTGGAGCGGGCTTGCCCGCGAAGAACCTGAGGACGCCGCGTGGATTCAGGCTGCCGCGCGTCATCGTTGACGAGCATCGCGAGCAGGCTCGCTCC